>JAFAHI010000620.1 GCA_019237325.1 Verrucomicrobiota bacterium
AAGGTAGGATGAGAAAATGTCGGCGCTCGGCTACGGAACGGGAATAGCCGCAAAAGAGCACAAAGATCGCAAAAAAAGAGGTAGATGAGAATCCCCTAAAGCGGCGGAAAATCGAACGCGAGCCTCGAACTGATAACCGCGATACCCCAGAGATCATTGGCCTTGTTTTTTCCGTAATTTTTTAGCGCTTTTTGTGCCTTTTTGCGGCTATTTTTTTTTTGCGATCTTTGCGTTCTCTCGCGGCTATCCCTGCCTGTGTCTTATCTTACCGCCTTTGGGCTTCAGCCCTGGGTCAGGTGGCTAGAAAAAGGTGCCCTGAAAGTGGCACCCGATGTTAGGCAGGCTGCGGGCATAACAAACGCGAACAGCCTAAAGACGCACCTCGGCCGGCACTCGTGAGGCGCATCGTTCTCGTACTCGTCGTCGTCCTCGTCCTCGAGAGGGTTTGTTGTTAGATATTCGGGCCGGAATTACATCTATGTGCCTTTTCCGAATTGCACCCCGCGAACGCGGGGTTGGGGATGCTTTCAGGGCGGATGTTGCGCTCCGCGTAACCCAGGGCTGAAGCCCTGGTCTGTTCTGTATAGCCGCTTCGCGGCAAAGTCGACCATCCCCCCTACGGGACAAACAGCTACGCCAAGGAAAAATGTTGCTACTAACCAACAACTTCGGATTTCCTTGGTTGAAACCCGTCCCGCCTGGGAGAAGATAGTAAGGAACGCCCACAGGATGGGGCTTAGCGCAGCCAAACGCGATCTATTCCAGATTCTAGAAGGAATTTGGTCAATCGAGGTCTCTAGAGAGAAAGATGGTGAACCGAATCGACTTTGCCGGAGACACTGAGCACACGGAAACGCCGTCTGTTATTTCGCAAGGACATGAGCAAGAATTAGCCGAGCTGGCGTCTGCTGCGATCAGCCCGCTCATCGGCCGGAACGCCGAGCTTAGGTTATTGGAAGACCGCTGGGAACAGGCCCAAGAGGGACAAAGCCAGATCGTGCTGGTGCTGGGAGAAGCGGGTTTGGGCAAGTCACGGCTGGTACGCACTGTCGTCCGTCTGATTCGGGAAAACTCCGTTTCGGCCGATCAGCCACAATCCCAGGTTGTCGAATGGCGCTGTGCGGAGCATTTTCAGGATTCTGAGCTCCATCCGGTTTCGGATTTCATGAACCGGTTCCTCGGTTTTGGCGCTAACGATTCGCCCAGCGCCCGGTTTGAGCGATTAGCTCGGCACTTAGAAGATTACGGTTTGAATTCGCCAGAGTGCGTCGGCCTTTTTGCTAAGCTGCTTTTTCTGCCGGAGGACGACCGCTATTTGGCTGGCGGTTTAACCCCAGCTCGTGAGCGGGAAGAAACTTTTCGTGTGGTGCGCCAGTGGCTGTATGCCTGTTCTGCCAAGCAGCCCACTCTGTTTATAGTAGAGGACCTGCACTGGAGCGATGCCTCAACCCTGGAGTTTCTCAGCCAACTAATTGAAGGCGGGCAATCCGGCCAACTCCTCACGATCCTCACTTTTCGCCCTGAATTCAAAGTCCCATGGCCGGCGGCGCCGCATCAAACCTTCCTGGCCCTTAACCGGCTTAGTCGTCGGCAAGTGACAGAGTGGATGCGAACCGGGTCAAATATCCCGCTGCCGGCCTCGCTGATTACCCAGGTCTATCAACGTACCGGCGGTGTTCCGCTCCTGGTAGAAGAGTTTACTCGAATGGTGCGTGAATCCACTGTGGCTGCGCCAACGGGTGGTGCTGCGCCAACGGGCGGCGCTGCGCCAACGAATCCTCCGACGGCAACGAACCCGGTGCCGCCAAGAGAGATCCCGGCGACCCTCCAGGATCTGGTCATCGCTCGCTTGGATCGAATGGGTTGCAATCGAGAGATCGTCTTAATGACCTCAACGTTAGGCCACCAGTTCGATTATGATTTGCTGGCGGCGACCGCTTCGGTTGACGAAGAGTGCCTGCGAACCGAACTAGGCAAGCTTGTTTCGGCCGACATTTTGTTCAGCAAAGGCCAATGGCCTCATTGCAGTTATGCGTTCAAACATGCGCTGCTTGAAGAAGCCCTCTACACCGCAATCGACGAGCAAAAACGCCGCGAATTTCACCAGCGCATTGCGGAGACGACGGAAGCCCGGTTTCCAAAGGTAGCGGAGATACAGCCGGAATTGCTGGCGGAACATTTCACGAAAGCAGGGCTGGTTCTAAAGGCGGTCCGGTATTGTTTGAAAGCCGGCCTACGTTCTAAGGACCGATTTGCTAACGTCGAGGCGGTGAGTCATTTTCAGAAAGGAATCCATCTCCTGGAGAAGCTCGAGCCATCAGCCACTCGAGACGCACTCGAGCTAGAGTTATTAGGTCCGCTCGGTACCGCGTTTATTGCCTGGCGGGGTTATGCGGATCCGGAGGTCGGTCCGATTCTTAACCGGGCCCACGCCCTCTGTGAACGGGTCGGAGAAACCCCCCAGGTCTTCGCGATCATGTGGGGAAATTTTGCCTATCATATTGTAAGGGGCGATTTTCGGATCTGCGCGGTACTGGCTGAAGAAGCGATTGCTTTCGCCGAACGCCTCAATCAACGCCCCGTTCCCAACGTTCCCGGCGCTGTCGACGCTCCCGGCGATGACGGCGTTGTGGAACCGGGCATCCTGATGGAAGCACTCTTCCTAAGGGGCATCACCTGTCTCTATCGCGGAGATTTTAACACTGCCCGGAACATTTGTGCGGACGTGATTGCCCGGTTCGATGACCGTCACCGCACGGCATCTTTAGCTAAACTGATTGGCGAAGACCCCGGTATTACTTGCCGCTGCTACCTGTCACTTGCTCTGTGGCACCTCGGTTTTGCAGATCAAGCCCTGGAGCTGAGTCGCCAAACGGTCGAGTTGGCGCGTTCGATCGATCACGTTTTTAGTCTGGAGTACGCGCTACATCATAGCGGCTGGCTGCATCAACATTGCCGGCTGGGTACCCAGACCCAGGTTGCTGCCGAGGAACAGGTTCAGATCGCCGACGAACAGGGGTTCCTTTTCTGGCAAGCGACCGGCACTCTTTACACCGCCGGCGGTTTATTGCTGCAGGGGCGAATGGAACGCGGACTCCGGTTACTCGAGAATGGGCTTCAAGCGTATCGGGCCACGGGCGCCCAACTGGGACTTCCGTACTATCTTAGTATGTTGGCTGACGCCTGGATTCGGGCCAGCCAGTTTGCTGAGGCCGAGAATGCTTTGAGCGAGGCTATCGCTTTAGCGGACAAGAATGATGAACGCTTTCAGGAAGCCGAGTTGTACCGGCTCAAAGGCGAATTGCTCTTAGCTCGGTCAAATGATCAAACTGGCGCCGAGGAGTGGTTCAGGCGGTCAATTGAGACTGCTGAGCGACAAGGGAGCAAAGCTTGGACTCTTCGCACGACAATGAGCTTGGTGCGATTATGGCAGAAGCAAGGCGATCGGGAAAAGGCTTTCGCCGCCCTGAGCTCAGTATACGGTTCGTTCACGGAAGGGAATGCGACACCCGATCTGGTCGATGCCTCGGCCCTCAACGAAAGCTTGTTAGATGAACGGATGCGAGCGGAGTTCGCTGCCGGTCTTAAATATGTCCGCGACTGTATTCCGGCGCCCATGGATGAGGTGGTCGCGGTCGACTGGCGGTATGTGCCCGCGTCGACCCTGGGTGGGGACATCATCGGTTACCACTGGGTGGACAGCGACCACTTGGCGTTCTATCTCATCGATGTTACTGGCCATGGATTAGACTCGGCGCTTCTCTCTGTTACTTTGACTAACATCATCCGGACGGGAGCGCTCTCCGGCGCGGATATGAAGCAGCCCGATCAGGTACTGGCGCAGCTCAACGAGGCATTCCGTGGCCAAGAACACGGAAATAAATATTTCACGATTTGGTATGGGGTATACCAATCGAGGACCCGCACACTGACCTGGGCCGGCGGTGGGCATCATCCCTCCGTGGTCCTTGTGCCAGGGCAGCCAGATCCCAGCGTCCTGACTTCTGAAGGACCGATGATGGGTGTGCTTCGCAAAGCGGAGTTTCCTGCCCAATCTTGCCATATCCCTGCAGAATCACGTCTGCTCATCTTCAGTGACGGCGTATTTGAAGTGTTTCGTGAAAAACGCCAGATGTGGAATCTTACGGATTGTATCGCTTATCTTACGGTGGCCGGTCGAGAAGACGGCAACCTCATGGATGAGCTCTTGAGCCACGTTCAGCAGCTTCGTGGTTCGCCCTATCTGAATGATGATTTCTCGATTATCGAGGCGAGATTTCATTAGCAGGGAGGGATCGCGTCCCCGCGATCCGTTGCGGTCGGCGCCAGGCGCTGTTCTCGCCGTGCGTAGATCGGGGGTTGAACGGCGCGGCGTCGCGGTCACGGCGCGCGGGGACGCGCGCCCTCCCTTAAGCGAAAGGCTCTACCGATACGCCGCAAGCATCAGATACACGATGACGCCGGTCACCGAGACGTAGAGCCAGATGGGGAAGGTGAACCGGGCCAGGCGCCGATGGGCGGGGAAACGGCCGGTGAGCGACAGGAAGAACGTGATCAGGATCATCGGCAGCGCCAACACAGAGAGGCCGATGTGCGAGATGAGCAGCGGAAAATAAGCAACCCGAACGAAACCCTGACCTTGAAAGCGCATGTCCCCATGCAGGGCGTGATTGGTAATGTAGGTAACGAGGAAGAGCGCAGAGAAGATAAAGGCGATGAACATCGCCATCCGCTGCCGGCTGATTTGCTTTGCTCGGATGAAGCAGAAACCGACGACAAGGGCGATAGCCGATAGGGCATTGAGCAGCGCGTTGAGCGACGGCAGAAAAAGCAAGTGGGTCCCAGCAACG
>JAFAHI010000474.1 GCA_019237325.1 Verrucomicrobiota bacterium
ACCGGAACCGACTATGCCATCGACTTGCCCGTGATAGTAGCCTTGGTTGGCCAGTTTTGTTTGGACTGACATAGCCAGTTTGTTCCAGTAGTCAGCACCGTACTGCGGAGCGTTGGCTGACGAATCGTCATAGGAGGGATAGTAGCCATCATAAGGATACCCTTCGTCCCACCATCCGGGCCATCCCCACCACCACCACGGCCAGAACCCAAACGCCCCGAAATCAAAGGCGACGAAGAAATTGTGTCGGAAAAAGAACTCGTGCTCTTCTCGCTCCTCCCTCTCAAAGCGCTCCCCGCGTTCGAAACGGCCCTCCCTCCCAAAACGATTGTCACGGAATCGATCACCTCGAAATGCACCCTGATGCGGAGCAAAACGGCCGTTACGGCTCATGAAACGACCTCCCATTGACGGGTGACCCCGTCCAGCCATGCCTCCCATCCCTCCGATGTGCCCACCACCCCCCATTGAATGCGCGTTCGCTGTTTGTAGGGGAACAGATAGGAGCGCGGCAAGGGCTGCTGGCATTAGCCAGCAAAAAACATCTAACTCTTTCATAGCTAACAGCTCCTTACAAAAGCGGCTGGCAGCCTTGTCGGTTTTTGGTGAAATGAATATTTGTTTCGCACCCTCCGAGCTGGAGTTCGCACTGGGGAAGAACCGGCTCGGTTCGCCCGCTTTCTACGTACTCCAGCAGTGTACGCATTACCAGTCCCGGCGCAAACATTACTGAACTACCTCCAATAGCTAGACTCTCTATTGGCCGCTTTATTCCCGCCTCCTTTTTGGCGGCACGGGAGATACTGGCATAGTTAGCAGGCCCGGATCAGCGCGAGCCCAAATTTCGATCTGGTTAAACCTGCTAATTTTCTTCTCGTCGGGAGAAAAGCCTTTCTTCCAACGGCACTCTCGAACTGGGCGGACTGGTCGTTGGCCTTGGGCACTTTTGCCTAAAATGTGCCTTTCCTAAGCCATTCTACGCCCAAAGGCCCGAGTGTCACGATAGCGGAGGCTTCACCAAACGCTCTCTAAATCGATTTGGAGCGTTTTTTCTGCCGGCTCACTCACGTCTGCTTCTGCTATGACAGAACTAACCGAAAGCAGACGGTCAGCCCAGATCGTGTCCCTGTCCGCCTACTGCGAGGCTCTTAGATTCGAACCTATTCTGCGCACGATGGCAGGCCATAGGCTACCTTGCATCTGATTGGTGGGTGCCTTCGTTAGCATGCCTATGTTTACTCCAGTGCATATCGACTCGGCCGGGTAGGATGTAGAGAACGGGAACCAGAGCATAAAAAGCTAGCTCAGTTCCGGACGGAAGAACGAGACCGCAATGGCAACAACGTAAACGGCCGGAGCCATCAGCGTTCTTACGAGGGCTCCACGCACGAGTCCTGGATGAATATCCGCGTCGACGTGTCGCCTTTCCACTGTGGCGTACCACCAGTGGAGTGCAAGAGTCAGGCCGATTGCGATCAGATTGAGGCCGTAAACCGTAGTCGCGATCTGTGCCGTTGGGTATTCGCTGAGAAGAGCGGTTGAAAACGGGACGAGCGCGACCCAGAGGAGGAACAGGAGATTAATCCAGAGCAAAGGGCGATCCACCCTTCGGATAAATGAAAGCTGGATATGGTGGCCGACCCAATAGACACCCAGAATGACGAAGCTGATCGTGTAGCTTACGAATTTTGGCTATAGGGCCAGCAGGCGGACCGCTAATTGGGAAATATCCAACGGCGGTTGTAGCTCGGGCACTCTAATGTCTAAAACCAACAACGTCATGGCAACGGCGAACACGCCGTCGGTCAGCGCTTCTACGCGGTTCCGGCTAAGCTGCACCAGACAGGTTAGCGGCTTATCGAACCATGTTCTACCGTTTCTACTTGGTACCGATTTGCACAATCACCTGATACTGATCGCCTCGTTTTTCGATCGCGACCACCTTTGCCGGAAGCGAAGTCATTTTTCCGGCGAAATTTCATACTGTCTGGCCACGCATGAGCAAGGACTACTTTTTCGCTCCTAGAATCGCGTCCTTCGCGACAGTTTCGGCCAAACCCTTTAGGTCCTTACGATCCTTAATTGCATCCGGGGCAATGTGACTCAGGATAATGTAGGTTGCCATATTCATAGGTACAACCGGGCGCAACGGGTGACAAATGCTCGGAGAAGGCTCACGAGAAAGAATGAATAAACGACAAAAGTGAGTGAGAGCGGACAAGCTACAGCCGGAACCCGGCTAACTTTTCCCCGATGTTGAATTGATAAAATGCTAGGCGCCTAGCTCGCAGTCAAGACTGCGCACTGCTGACAAAGGCGACAGGCAGGCCTCGACCGGGTGCGCGTGGCCGATCGCTTTCGCCTACAGCTGCTGCTGTAATTCAACAAAACAATCGACCAGTACTGCCAATGCAATGAGTATGAGAACGGCGAGAACGAGCAGCTCTATCATTGCCTCCCGACGAAAAGCCTGCGCACATACCTTCCAAAGCCGAGTTTCAGGTTCATTAAGCGAACTGACGCGACTGTGTTTTGTCCGTCGGGTTGTTAAAGCGGATTTGCGCTTTTCCGCTGGTTCGAACAGAGTTGCCGCTGGTGTAAATGGTATGATCGTGGCCGGCATGGCGACCTCCAGATTCTCATTCTCAAGTTGGTCCGCTGGTCTTTGAAAGAACCAGACGAAGATTTGCTTTCGACCGTAAAACAAATCTAATTATCGGGATCGACTAGAACAGATACACAATGCGAAATAATCTATCCGAACAGGTTCTTTGATTGGTCCTGGCGGAATCCAAATGAAGCGCCTCATTCGGTTTTGGGATCCGTTACTTCTTATTACCGTTTTCATTAGTACAGGGTTTCTCTTATAGAGACGCCCCTTCGACCTAGCCTCTTCCAAGATAGACCCGACCTTGCTCGAAATATTCCTGGATGAAGGGGAACGATGTTTTGATGAGGCTTAGGTTGGGGCAACGGCGAGGCTTTGGGATCCCACGCCAGTGCTTGTATTCGCGATATTCGTAGGCCGACCGGAGCGATGCCGGATCCATTCTGTCGCGGAACAGAATCTAGAAAGGCCGAATTGCGCTTCGGCTCCGCTGGTCTGGCTTGAACCAGAAGCCACGAGTACACGCTGGAATCATGAACGCCGATCTCACGCGCGACCTCGCCGGCCGTGATGTAGTTAAACCGGACAAACTCCCGAAGGCGCTCAATCAGCGCATCAACCTTCCTTGTTTCTTCTTTTGATCTGCGTTTGCGTGCCATTCCTT
>JAFAHI010000501.1 GCA_019237325.1 Verrucomicrobiota bacterium
CTGGCGCGAGCGGCGATCTGGGAGTGGATTTGATCGCTTCAAAAGGACAAGATCGGATTGCAATTCAAGTCAAACGCTACGGCGGAACTGTTTCAAGACGGGCCATCAGCGATGCCGTCGCGGGCATGCAGCACTATCGCTGCAATCAGGCGATGGTTATCACAAATAGCCGGTTCACACCCGGGGCGATCACGCTGGCCAAATCGACGCAATGTTCTCTCATCGATCGAGACGAACTTGTTAAGTGGATAATCCGATTTCAGACACCCTCGATTCACCCGAATACGCCCGGCCTAATAGGTCTTAAGTTAATGGCGCTCGATTCCCTCTGTTACCATCACCTCGGCGTCAGATTGAAATGGCCCATCGTCGTCGTCGCTGTAACGGTCCTATTCGCGCTGATCTATGCCTCTCAAAACAGGCCGCAAACACGACCTTACGTCCCAGCAGAAAACAAGAATGAAGTCGCAAAGGAAGTAAGCCAATCGCCAACGCTGGGTAACATGACACAAAGTGTTCGAAGCACGGCGACGCCTGTAAATCAAGTCAACCACTCCCCAGTGACACCTCAAGAAGCAGCCTCGAATCCGTCGACGATTGAATCTCAATTAACAAACCCTGACGATACTAGCTGGCCTGACGGTAAATCGCTCGTTCATCCTGAACACTTCATTGTGACTCATATCATCAACTTAGCGAAAAAAGGCGCCGTAAAATTGCGAGGCGGCCCCGGAATTAGATGCAAGGTCCTGGCGCAGATACCAAGTGACGCGACCCACATCGTCGCTTTCGATCAGGACCAAGTGTGGGACGGCAATAATTGGTGGTGTCCCGTTGAATGGAAAGGGATCCGAGGCTACATCAGCCGAGTTTACCTGCCGCAATGAGATTAGAGGTTGGTCCTGGAAGGAGGTCCTAGGGGTCACGTCGGAGTACCGCTGTCGGTGGCGAATACTGTCTTGCCGTCCGGTGTAACCGCGATTCCTCCAGTTACCGGCTGTGTGGGCGAACCCGATTGGAGACTAACCCGATGCGTGATGTTATGAGTCGCAGTCGAGATCGTGTAAAGACTATCGTTAATTCCTCCTATCACATAGATCGCTGTGCCATCCGGAGAAAAGGTAAGCGCCATGGGATAGGGAATACGGGTTGCGCTTGAGACCTGGTCCGTGCTGGTGTCGATTCCTAGGACCCAACAAATCGCGGTACCGGAATCAGGCTGGAGATTGTTCACGGCCACGTACACGTTTTTTCCGTCCGGGCGATCGCGATGGAAGAGGGATATCCCTGATATTGCTTCGGGATAAGAATCGTTTTGGCCTTGAACGTGTCGGCATCAACTACCGTCACGGAGTTCGAGAACGAGTTAGCCACATAAATTATCGAGTTGTCAGGGGAAACAACGGCACTCACCGGCTCGCTCCCAACAGGTGTGCTATGAACGACTGTTTTCGACGCGGTATCCACCGCAGTCAAGGCACCCGACCCGAAGTCGGTCACATAGGCACGTTTTCCGTCTGGGCTGACCGCTACTCCCCCGTATTCAAGAAAGAGCTGGCTGCCGCTCGTATTTGCGCCTACCGGCACTTTAGTGACTGCGCCTTTGCTGTTGATCGCTACCAAATCGGCTGTACCCGAGCTTGGACTCAGTAGCGTGGTTCCGTCTGGGCTGATCGCCAGTCCGCCAACCGATGCAATTGAATCGATCAGCGTCAGGGTCTGCTGGGTCGCGACGTTTATCACTGCGATCTGTGGCCCATTCACTGGAACGAAAGCGGTGGTTGAGTCCGGTGAAAACAGAATCGCACCTGGCGATTGATTTGCCGGCAGAGTAATTGTGCTGGTCTTAAAAGTTGTGGTCGAGACAACCACGATGATCGGCGAGACGTGATTATACTGTGGGAATTCTCCCAGCCAAGCTTGCGATCCATCGGGTGTGATTTCAATGAAGCCTGCGGAAACCTTGGAGGGTAGCGGAACGGTTGCGACCACGGCAAAGTTCGCAGTACTTAGGATTTCAACGTTCTCCTGCGGATTTCCTGGGTTACCGACGGACGCGATATACAGATACTTTCCATCCGGCGTCACTGCTTGGCTGGTTGCCGATAGAGAAGAAACCGTCCTGGTTACTCTAAGAGGGTTTGTGTCGATCACATAGAGACCAAGTGAGCCAATGACGTACAAGGTAGTTCCGTCCGGACTCATGGTCATGGCATCGACCGCAAAATCGTGAATCGCGAGTTTGGCCGTCACCGTGTTAGAAGCAGTCTCGATCGCAACGATATGATAAAGGTTAGCAGCGTCGAAAGATTCTACATACAATCTAGAGCCGTCCGGACTAATCGCTTCCCACTGCACAGAAAACCCGATTGGAATGGTGTTGAGGATTGATCCGGTGTCCGAGTTCAATACCGACACCGACAGTGAATTCGTGTTAGTAATATAGACCTTAGTACCGTCGGGCGAATAGACGGCTTGAAAAGCATTTTTCCCTACCGTCCACTGCGCTTTTTGCTTATAGGTTCTGGTTTGAAAAACACCCACAACCGACGGGTTATTGGGGCAGTCGGAAATGTATGCCACTTGAGCTGAGAGTGGCGATGCGGCTGTAATTAGGAGACTGGCATAAACGGCGAAATGGGTTCGCGATAGCATACAGAAACCTCCGCGTAGGAGGCTATCACAGATTTGGTTTCAAAGTATATGCCGATTGATAGGAGCAGCCGCAAAAAGCACAAAATTGGCAGGCGTTTCGCCAATGGTGCGGCGATAAATTACTCGACTCCAATTCCAGAGTTTCGATCATCCAGCTACAGGGGTTCGTTCGCCGAACTATGCTCCCTGCTGGATATTTCGATCTAGACGGTGAGCCGCCTTCATTAATTTCCCGAACAGAGTCTTATTCGGGATCAGTTTGCCGCTCTTTCCTTTCGGAATAGCGACGGCGTCAGCGAGACGTAACAAAAGTTCAGGATTTGCGAGGAGGCGAGCTTGCTCGCTTTCCAGATCAGGTGGAGTCAGACTTGCTAAGCTCACGACCTTCATAATCAGGTCTTCTTCGGTCTTGAGACTTTCGGATTCGGCGCGCTGATCGTAGACAGCCTGTAATGCTTGGCGAAAAGGTTCCTGCTTGCCTAAAGCAACTGTCTGCTCCGCCACACGCGTGACATAAGCGGAGAAATCTTCGGTCTTCTTCGCACCAAACGCAGTGCCAAAGACTGATTTTGCAATCTGGCCGATCCGTTTCGTGTCTTGGCTTGAACCGAACAAGCTTTGGAGATTGGTTTCGATCGCGTGCACTTCCGGACCACCTGAGGTTGTTGCGATGGCGGTTTCGAACTTTGCCAGGGTTTTGAGAAAGCTGTCAGCCAGCTTCAAGAAGTTGGGCTGATTCAAAGTTTCGGCGTTCGACTCGATGGAGTCAGCTGTCCGCCGGAGACGGCTGCTAATTTCGCTTAGGCTCATAACGATCAAAGAAATAAACAAAGTTTGATGTGAGTGCCTGATAATCTTTGGCTCCGATCGCGTCAGGCTTAAAGAGGGTTACTGGAAGGTGTTCGTCGGAGCAGGCAGCAACCCCGGAGCAATCTCTGATGTAAGGCAATAGGATAGCGGCACCTGGATCGACCAGGCGTTCCGTGCGCAGGAAACCAAGTTGGGCTTTCAACGTAACGATTGCTTCCGAAAACACATTACCGACGCTCTTGAAACGGTTAACGATGATCGCCCGGATTTTGGGTTCTCGCATTCTCGGGTCGTTTGCAGCAACGGATTCTTGAAATTTGCGCAATCGTCTCGCAAAAACATTGAGCCCGGAGAGGGAAAGATAATCTGGAATGTAGGGAACGACGTACGAATCAGCGAAAAAGAGAGCGTTCTTCGTGACCGTAAAAACGTTCGGTGGACAATCCAGTAGGATATAATCGTACTCTTGCCGGAATGGAGCGAGAGCCGTGCGTATGAAGGTAAAGAACGGCTTCTTACTCTGTTCGTGCAGAATGTCTTCGACCTCGATCAGCTCGACTGAGGCCGGCAAGAGATCGAGTTTCGGATTCA
>JAFAHI010000545.1 GCA_019237325.1 Verrucomicrobiota bacterium
CGCGCTTACCCGCGATGAGATATAACCGGGCGATCTGTTCACATTCATCCTGCGAGAACCTTAGACGACCAAGTGTGCTTACACCGTAGTTGAGCAATGCTGCGCCTCGATTGATCTGGTTAAGGATTTGGAAAATCGATTCCTCCAGTTTCTCGGGAGACGTTGTGTTAGCAAGCAAACGAGCGATTCGCAGATGGGCTTCAGCGCGCAGTTCTTCTGGGATCAGCGAATAGGTGGCTTCCCAGGCGCGGTCATGGACAAACTTATAGCAGCCCTCCTCTAGACGCACAATTAACTCCCGGCGAACAGCCTCCCACAAATCCGCTTGAACCTCCGCCTCTGATCTACCTTGCACCATGGCCAGAAGCGGGATTCCGGCCATGCTTCCGAGGCAGGCCAGGCGTTTGAGTGTTTCCGGAGTGCCAACGGGCAACTGCTCAAGCTTGTTCACCATTAGTTCGACGACATTGTCCGCGAAGCGCTTGTCCCCGATACGATCTAGATCCCACTTCCAACTCGTTTTTTCCCGATCGAATGTGAGGAGGAGTTCCTCATGAAGGGACGTGATAAATTGGATCACGAAAAACGGGTTGCCCTGGGTCTTCTCGTGGACGACGGCCGCTAACGGCGTTGCTGCCGGAACTCCACAATGCAGCGTGTCCGCGACGAGCTCAGTCACATCTTCAAGCGTTAGAGGTCCGACCGCGATGTGGTCCCCGATTGCCCCAGACTGGCGAATAGCGTCCAGCGTCTGCATTAGCGGATGCGCTTCGCTGACCTCGTTATCTCGATATGCTCCAACTAGGAGCACGCTTCGGACGCCACCGTGCCCGGTAAAGTCTTCCAAAAGTTTGAGCGTGGCCGGGTCGATCCATTGGAGGTCATCGAGAAAAAGCACCAGCGGGCGATCTTCCCGCGCGAATACTGCCAAGAAAGACCGGAAGACGGTATGGAAGCGGCTTTCCGCTTCTGTGACTGGAACCTCCGGAAGCGGCGGCTGTTTGCCTATAATTAACTCGAGCTCGGGGATGACGTTCACCATGAGTTGGCCATTTAACCCGACCGCATCCAGAATGTGGGTTCGCCAACGACCAAGCTCAGCTTCACTTTTGCCGAGGATTTCACGAATGAGACCTTGGAAAGCTTGGGCGAGCGTAGCGTATGGGATTTCTCCTTTGTGCTGTTCGAATTTCCCGGAAATGAAGACCCCACGCGACTGCACGATCGCTTTGTGAAGCTCATTGACCACCGCCGACTTACCGATACCAGAGTACCCCGAAACCAGGATCAACTCATGCAGGCCAGTCGTTACCACGCGCTCGAAGGAGGCAAGTAAAGCAGCGACCTCGCGGTCCCTTCCATACAGTTTTTGGGGAATCAAAAGGCGGTCTGGTGTGTCGTGTTGGCCGAGCTGAAAGTCGGGGATGATTTGCGCCTCGTCGTCTGAATCGGGGAGGGCGCGCGTCCCCGCGCGCCGTAATGGATCGCGAGGACGCGATCCCTCCAGTTCGGCAAGACAACGCTGAAGATCGCTCTGAACACCGGCTGCTGTCTGGTACCGCTCTTCAGCGGTTTTAGCCAACAACTTCATAACGATGGCGGAAATCTGGGCGGGGATGTTCTCTAACCGATCGCTTGGAGGTACGGGCTGCCTGGCAATGTGGCAATGCACCCATTCCATTGGATCCGAAGCCGTGAACGGAAGACTCCCAGTGAGCATTTCGTAAAGGATGACACCGAGCGAGTAGAGGTCGCTCCTCGAATCGATGGAACGATTCATCCGTCCGGTCTGCTCCGGCGCCATGTACGCAAGGGTCCCTTCCACAAACTCGGGAGGTTCTGGAGCTTGGCGCTCGCGGGGCAGCCTCGAAGCGATGCCGAACCCTCTCAGCCAGCACTGGCCAGTGTCGGCGTTCGCCAGAATGTGGGCCGGCTTGATATCCTTGTGGACGATGCCCCGCCCATGCAACTGATCGATCGCGTTCGAAAGGCTAACGGCAAGCCGCAACGAAAGCTTTATATCCAATGGCTGGCCGAGCAATTGATCGAGAGAGACACCACCCGGATCCTCCATCACGAGCACCGGGCGGTCCCAGTAGCGGGTTATAGCAATTGGTCGGGCAGCCCAGGCTGCATCTAGCTCTTCTTTAAAAGTGTAAGCGTGCTCCAGCAGTTTCAGACTTTCGGGCCTGGGATGCTCTTCCACCGGCGCAGTTAAAAGAACCCGAGATCCGTCATCCTCGCGTCGTCCGCGATAAAGGATAAACTCTGGATCCTTCCACAGTGGCTCAAGAACGTATGTTGAAAGCTCAATCACAGGCCGGGCTGGCATGGCAATGTAAACTGAAAGATCGCTCCTCTCGGTGTATTTGAGTTGCCCCACAGCCAACCATGATGAGCTTCAATGGCCGGTGCGAGCACCAGCACGTGAGAGGAATCTTCTTCCTTCCGCCCACGATAGAGGATCGAGTCCTCATCTTTACGCAGAGGCTCGAAGACATGTTTTGACAGTTCGATCACCGGTCGAGCTCCCGTCGAGGATGGTTTCTCCTAACATGCGAGCTCTTGATTGTAAACGGGTGAGCCTAAAGCGGGGTCGATCGGCAGGTTGTTTCTTGCTTCCGGAGTCGGATGACTGGCGAGGCGAATAGCTCAGCCCTATTTAATGAGCCAGCAACGCGGCGAGGCGTCGGCGCCGCCCAACCCGAAGGGCTGCACGGATTTTCGCCGGGTGCCCCGCGTCGGCGCAAAGACGCTAACTTGAGTGTTTTTTGGTGGGGCGAGGCTCCCTTGTGGCCCTACGATTTTAACGAAGCCGCTGATGTGCTAACTCCCAAGATTTGCTAGGCCGGAAGCCTCGCCGAGCCGGGGGTTTCATCGCGGCCGCGGACAAGCGCACCATTCGACTAATGCACACAGCCATAATTCGCAGCAGCGCTGCTATACCAGCCTCAGACTTGGTGCACTAGTCTCTTCTTAAAGCGTGAACGAGTGCGGCCGTTATGAGCGCCGCCATGGTTAGCCAGGAAATTAAGAGTGCCGGCATAATTACCTGCCTTAGTACAACAAATTGTGTGCCAATCGTCTAGCTGTGCAGTTTGTGCTCGATTCACCAGGGAGTTAGGCGTTGGCGGCTTTGAAAGAACCTCCGTGCGAGATTCTGTACTTACGGAGTTTCGTTCTTACGCCTTATCAAGGAATGCCCGACTTGCTCCATCGGAAGCACGAGCTAATCTGCCGAAATTAGAGAGATCATTATGAAACCAGATCCGAAATTGGCGTTGTTAGTCCGTTTGGAGGCAAAACCCGGCAAAGAACTGGAGTTAGAGCAGTTTCTTAAGACGGGACTCTCTATTGCGCTGGAGGAGCCGGGCACCACGACTTGGTTCGCACTGAAGCTTGGGCCGTCGACTTTTGGAATCTTCGATACGTTCGTGGACGAGACCGGCCGCGAAGCCCATCTTTCAGGCCGGTTGGCCGCGGCCCTGATGCAAAAGGCTCCTGAGCTTTTGGCGCAGCCACCCACGATCGAGAAGGTGGCGCTGCTAGCGGCAAAGCTTTCTTGAGAGTCAAAGCGCGCAACCACGCCCCAGGCGGAGGGGCGTTGCATTCGGCGTTTTCAGGTCTATCGGGTGTCGGCGCCGACAAACTGTTTGCTGGCGTGGCGTTCTATTAGATGCGACGCCCCGGGGTGGAGGTAAGTTCAGCACGTCCGGTTGAAAGAGCTCGGGATCCTGCCCTGCCAACAGGGAGCCGCGGCCGGACGTGTCTTTCGGCGATATGCGCGGTAGACCGGTTCCTAATCTGCAGGCGGGGTAGCCCTAATGCGGCTCCCCTCCGTTATGCGTGGTGCGTGCGCGCCAACTGCTGCTATGTCGCTTAGGTAGGGCTTATGGGCGGCTGCCGGACACATTTAGCTAGTTTTTGCCGCAATGCGCGCCCCTTGTGTAAGCGAGATCGAGTCGGACTTCCTCTCGTGCTAATCCTGGGCTGCCGGTACCGGGCTGGTCAGAAATGGATTAAAGGAAATCCCATTTCCTCCGACTGATGTGGCTCTACTAGTACCAGGACCTTTGCCATTTCCCCACCAGTTCTCCGTGGCATCGACCGCTCCGCCGCCAAGGTTGTTCACTCCAAGATTACCACCCAATAGGTTATTAAAGTGGATCGCTACCTCACCCGGAGTGTTAGTCACGATATCGTCATCCTCACCCTCGATCAAATTACCCGAGATAACCGTCCCGGTAACCGTTGACACGCCGAAGACATTTATCCCTGCCGGTCCTCGATGACGTCCACCGTCCCGTTGTCAGTATAGTCCGCCTGTGCCCGCAAGACGGCAGCGCCGATGGTGGAATAGGTACCTGCCGCGCCACCCGGCTTTACCTGCAGGGTCGCGGCCTTTGCTGACGGGTTAAAACCCGCAGATTACACAGATTACGCAGATTCGGGTTTGGGGTAGGACACGCGCTAGAGCAAACGCCCGGTAAGTAAGGAT
>JAFAHI010000600.1 GCA_019237325.1 Verrucomicrobiota bacterium
CGGCAAAAGATACAAGGATTTCCCCAATATCGTTTGGGCGTTTGGCAATGACTACGATAAAACATCCTGGTCGGTGCACTCGATCGATGCCGTCGTCATTGCCGTGGCCGAGGGGATTCGATCTCAGGACCAGAATCATCTAGTCACAATAGAGCTGGGCAGTCCTGTCGCAAATCAGCGCTTTGGTCAAAGTTCGTCCACCGACGACAAAAGGTGGCGGCATGTACTCGGACTTAACTGGGGATACACGTATTTGCCAACCTACGCCACGGCGAAACTCGAATGGCAAGATCCGTCCATCCCGATCATGCCTTATGTGTTAGGGGAGTCTGGTTATGAAAATGAAACCTGGTCAGGTGTAGAAGGTACTCCTAAAACCTGTCGGCGCGAAAACTGGTGCTCGATAATTGGGGGCGGACTCGCGGGTCTGATCTACGGGGACTATTATATCTGGCTTTTCTTTAGCGGTGGCGTCTGGCAGGAGAACTTGAATAGTCCCGGAGCTATACAGACTGGATACGTCCGTGCTTTTTTGGAGGGGCTGAACTGGAGGGACTTGAAGCCTGACCACTCACACAAGTTTTGCACGGCTGGCTACGGAACGGAATTCGAGAATCTGGCGAGCCCGAGTACCCGAAATGCGTCTGGTCAATCCTACATCTCGGTCGACGGATACGCGCCGGCCGCGATTACTGGCGACGGCACACTCGGTGTCGTTTACGTCCAGAACTCGACGACGTTGACGATAGACATGTCTAAGATGTCGGGCGACGTCACTGCCCGATGGTATGATCCTACAAATAATACCTATTCGTCCATTGGGGAATACGACCATTCTGGAATGATCCAATTCACCTCGCCAGCCGCGAACAGCGCCGGCGATCAGGATTTCGTCCTGTTGTTGACGAGCAAAAAAGCAAGATAGGTCAGTCCACGGAACACACGCTACAATTCATATGGGAATTCCAGTCCTCATTGCCCATTTCGGCGGGCGCCAGAGTTATTTGCAACTCAGCTTGGAATCCGCGGCTCGGTTCAACACCGATGTCGTATTGATCGGCGACGGATCGAACAAAAGCTTCTGGCGTAACAGTTGGAACAGCGATCAGGCAGATATTCCAAAGTTCCGCAAATTCATGGATTCCTACGTAAAACTGTCTGACTACCCGGATTCGTATGAGATGGCGAATTGGAAGCGCCCGTTCATGATGGAGGCATGGATGAAGGAGCAAGGAATTGAAAGAGTGTTTCTGCTTGACAGCGACGTAATGAGTTTTGCGGATTATTCCAAGGAAGTGGTGCCGCAACTACCTTCTGAGTGCAGCGCGACAATCATGGTTACAGCCAGTGAACAAAAAGTCGGCGACTGGTGGTCATCTCCCCACTTTTCTTATTGGACACGCGAAGCGTTAGGGGATTTAACCACCTTCACTGTCGCCGCTTATCGAGATCCCGACTTGCGAAGCAAGCTGGAATCAAAGTATCGGTGGCACATCGACAATGGTCGACCGGGTGGCGTCTGTGATATGACGATGCTATATCATTGGGCGGCGCAGAACACCGGCAAGGTGTTCAATCTGGCGAAGGTGACGCACCATTCCGTGGCAGATCTCGGTGTGGGCGCGTCTACTAACTATTTCGATGATGAATACGAAATGCGTAGGGGCTTCAAGCGATTAATTTTTCGGAATGGCATTCCCTACGGTTATAACAAAGTCCTCCAGCAAGAGGTTCGATTTTGGTGCCTGCATTGCCAAGGAAAATCGAAAGGCGCGATGCGCTTTTTGGGGCGGCCGGGCTTAAGGGCTTTCTTTCCAGACTTGTACCGGATAGCACAGTTCCAAAGAGCGCGTTAACGTCTTGAAAGACTTGGTTGGTCGGATTGCTGATCAACCGTGGGTTTTCGCCGATGCCAAAACAGATATTACCTTGTTTAACGGGTTCCCGGTTCATCGCCGCGTTTCTGGTGGTCCTATTCCATTTTGGCTGGCTGCATCTATTCCCTGGCTGATCTTCCAGTATGGCGCTGTGATGGCTCAAACGCTCCGGGCCGTTTTTCGATACAACTAACGCAGCCGAATCGGTTGGGTGATATAGGCACTGCTCGATGCGCGACATTAGTCCCGTCCGAAGTGTGTAGTGATCAGGTCAACATGACTCTTTTTGGGACTGCCGCAATCGTTTCCGGTGGGAGAAAAGCATGGGTAACGAGTTAATGATGAACGGGGAAAAAAGGGATGGCTGGCTTCCCTGTCTGACAGGTCTGCGTGGTATTGCGGCCGTGTGGGTCGTGCTTTTCCACTTTGGTAGATTGTCACCTCTCCCCAGGTTTCTTTATTGCTACGGCGGTCAAACTCTTTCCTCGTTCTTCATCCTGAGCGGCATTGTCTTGGCATATAGTTACTCCGAAGCTGTGGCCACCGGTGCCATAGGCTGGTGCAAGTTCTTTAATCTGCGGTTGGGACGAATTGTTCCGGTGCACGTCGTCACCTGGCTGATCGCTACGGTTCTGCATTTAGGCTGTGCTTGGAATTACAGTGTGGAAATACACCCGTGGGCATCGTGGCTAGCGGGCTTGTTCTGTGTGCAGATCTATTGGCCCTCGCTTGGCCTGCTTTACAAATGGAATGCGCCGGCCTGGAGTATCTCGTGTGAACTATTCTTTTACGCGCTCTTCCCATTCTTAGTGCCGGCATTGAGTCGTTGGCTGAGATCCAAAGGTTCTGCCATCGTGACGATGTTCTGCACGTGGTTTCTCGAAGTCGTTCTGTTTCTAGGGGCCACCTGGATAGTAGTGACCATTATTCGTTCAGGCCATTCGTTCCTCGGTTATCGGACCTATGGCGAAGCGAAAATGGGAGCGTTGCACGTATTCCCGCTGCTCCGCCTGGGAGAATTCCTGCTCGGTATGTGCATTGGAATGGCTACTCTGCGCTGGGGGCCTCTTTTGAAGTCTCCGCGCAGTGCTAATCTCGGCTTAGGATTTAGTATTGCGGCTATTGTGGGCTTGACTCAGCTTCCCGGCCTGACTTCTAGAGCGGCCGGCATTCAAATGTATCCGCTATTCGTAGGATTTCTGGCACTGATGCTGGTAGCTCTCATGAGTGGTCGTACCATCTTAACCACTTTTCTTAATAGCCGGCCGATCGTTTTTCTGGGCGAAATAAGTTACTCACTCTATTTGGTGCATTGCTTCTTCTATCCCGGGCAACACCCGAGCAAGGTGATCTATGCGTTGTGTTTCTTGGGGAGCATCATCAGCGCGATAGTCCTTTATCTATTGGTAGAGCGGCCCGCCCGCAGCGTTTGGCGAAAGTTCATAAAGAAACCGTCGGTCTCGAAGGTAAGTCCGTTCACAGATTTAAGTCCGAGTCGAGAGGGAGTCGGAGTTAACAACCGCATTGAGGCGCAGAATTGATATGAGAAAAACGAACGTAGTAGAAGAACGGGCACCGAGTTTTAACCAAAGGAACAGGAGAGCGAACCTGCCTCTCTGTCGCTTTTGCTATGCCCCCCTTAAACAAACTTTTGTTGACCTGGGGATGTCGCCGCTATGCGAGAGCTATGTGTCGGCCGATCATCTCAATGCGATGGAGCCCTTCTATCCGCTCCACGTTCGAGTCTGTGAAAAATGTTATCTAGTCCAGTTAGAGCAGTATGTCAGTCCTCAACATATTTTTGGCGAGTACGCCTACTTTTCTTCCTACTCTGACAGTTGGCTCAAGCATGCGGCGACTTACGTCGAGACGATTTCTGAGCGGCTGGGGCTCGGGCCGGAGAGTCTGTGCGTCGAATTGGCCAGCAATGACGGCTATCTGCTGCAATATTTTGTGGCGAAGGGAATCCCGGTTATCGGAGTGGAACCCGCAGCGAACGTTGCCAAGGTGGCGGAGGAAAGAGGCGTTCCAACCGTGGTCGAGTTCTTTGGAGTGAAAACCGCGCTCGAGATGTTCGAAGCCGGGCAGGCGGCGGACCTGATCATTGGAAACAACGTACTGGCGCAGGTACCGGATTTGAACGATTTCGTGGCCGGCATCCAAATTCTGCTGAAACCTCGAGGAGTTGTGACCTTGGAGTTTCCGCATCTTGTGCGGCTGATGGAGCAGAACCAATATGACACGATTTATCACGAGCACTTCTCTTACTTTTCGTTCATCACCGTAGAGAATATATTAGCGGCTCACGGACTGGTCCTGTTCGATGTGGAGGAGCTGCCGACACATGGCGGTTCGATCCGGATCTACGCTCGGCATGCCGAAGACAAAAGCAAGCCAGTTACTCCTGCGGTTGAGAATTTGAGAGAGCGTGAATTGGCTTTGAGGCTGGATTGCATGGACTCGTATCTATCATTCGCCGAGCAAGTGAAGGAATCGAAGCGAGCGTTGCTGGAATTGCTAATCCGGCTGCGACGGCAAGGCAAGCGAGTTGTCGGCTATGGTGCGCCCGGGAAAGGAAACACACTGTTGAACTATTGCGGAATCCGCACGGATTTCTTGGAGTTCACGGTGGACCGTAACCCTTATAAACAGGGACGATTCCTTCCAGGAACACACATTCCAATTTTCGCGCCTGAGCAAATTGAGAAAACGCGGCCGGATTACATTCTGATTCTGCCGTGGAACCTGGTGACCGAGATTTCCGCCCAGTTAGCCTATGCGCGGAACTGGGGAGCGAAGTTTATCGTGCCGATTCCCGTGCCTAGAGTCCTTGAGTAGGACGTTTAGCACTCGGTGTTGTCTCGGGATTATCGATAAAGAGCCTCGTTAGTCTGATCGAAAACACAATTATGAAAGTAGTCCTGTTCTGTGGAGGCATGGGAATGCGGATGCGGGAATATTCGGAAGCGATTCCGAAGCCGATGGTGCCTATCGGATATCGGCCCATTATCTGGCATGTAATGAAGTATTATGCCCACTACGGGCACAAAGACTTCATTCTTTGCCTGGGGTACAAGGCCGATGTAATCAAGAACTACTTCCGCAGTTATGACGAATGCGTGTCCAACGATTTTGTCTTGTCCGGCGGAGGTAAGAAACTCGAGTTGTTAAACAGCGATATTGACGATTGGCGGATTACCTTTGTTGATACCGGCTTGAAATCCAACATCGGGGAGCGTTTGAAGGCGGTGGAAAAACACTTGCGGGAGGACGAAGTCTTTCTGGCAAACTACACAGACGGGCTTTCCGACGTGAATCTTAAAGCCCTAGAGGAACGCTTTGTGGAGAGCAAGAAAATAGCTTGCTTTGTTAGCGTTAAGCCGCGGGCGAGCTTTCACATGATCTCCGTTGATCGGGAAGGGGTAGTTAAAAGTATTGAGCATGTCACCAAGTCTGGCGCGAGGATTAATGGGGGGTTCTTCTTGTTTCGCCGAGAGATCTTTCGGTACATCAAAGATGGAGAAGAATTAGTAGAGCAACCGTTTCGGCGATTGATCTCGGAAGGACAGCTTATAACCCACCCGCATAATGGCTTCTGGGCGTGTATGGACACCTTTAAGGAGCTACAGGAACTTGAGGACCTGCACAGCAATGGAAATCCACCGTGGGCAGTTTGGAGTGGAAGCTAAGAAGTTTTCCCTATGAAACCACTCGTTTCTATTCTCATCGCCGCCTACAACTCGGAAAAATGGATTGCGTACACCCTAAGGTCAGCGATTGCTCAGACTTGGCCGGGAAAGGAGATTATCGTAGTGAACGACGGCTCGACGGACAGGACTCCCGATGTGGTACAACAGTTCGCTTCGCAGGGAGTTGCCATGATCTCTACTGAGAATCGCGGGATGTGTGCAGCGCAAAATCTAGCTTATCAGTCGAGCAGCGGCGATTATATCCAATGGCTGGATTCAGACGATGTCTTAGCGCCGGACAAGATAGAACGCCAACTCGGCGCTCTGAGGGAAACGGACAGTAACCGGGTGCTACTCTCGTCTCACTATGCCCGATTCTACTACCGGACTCGGGCTGCGAAGTTTGTCCATAATTCGCTTTGCGAGGATCTTTCGCCGGTCGAGTGGTTATTTAGAAAACTCAGTCAAAACCTCTTTATGCAAAATGCGACCTGGCTGGTAAGTCGTGAATTGAGTGAAGCGGCAGGTCCCTGGGACACTCGCCTTTATTTTGATCAGGACGGTGAATACTTTGGCCGGGTACTACTCGCGTCCGAGGGCACGCGTTTTGTACCAGGTACGGGAATCTATTATAGAATGAGTCCGTCGAACCGGATAAGTTATATCGGTAAATCGAATAAAAAGAAAGATTCTCTGCTCTTGGCGATGAAGCTTCATATTCAGTACATCCGCTCGCTTGAGGATAGCGATCGAGTTCGACAAGCGTGTCTAAGATACCTGGGAGCGTGGTACGACAATTTCTATCCTGACCGCCCGGATATCGTCGCCGAGGTGCAAAAGCTTGCGGCGGAACTGGGGGGTAGTTTGGAGCCGCCGCGCCTGCGGTGGAAATATGCTTGGATCAGACCGGTGCTGGGATGGGATAGAGCGAAAATGGCGCAACGGGCGATTCCGGATATGAAGGCTTCCTTTCTTAGATATTTTGACAAGCTGATCTTTAAACTTGAAGAAAGCCGCTCCAGGGCGGCCGAAGTAAGCAGTCATTCAGCGGCCCGGGCTTCAGAGACAGTCTCCTGATCTGTCCGGGCGGTTATAGCATTCTTGCTATGCGGTATGTTGATTTGGCCTCTGTGCGTCGAATTTTGTGCCTTGGGGCACATTCCGATGACATTGAAATCGGTGTAGGTGGAACCTTGCTCAAGCTCGCGGCGAAATCTCAGGATCTCGAAGTCTGCTGGGTGGTTTTCAGCGCCCCTGGCCAGCGAGCGGAAGAGGCGCGAAGCAGTGCCGACGAATTTTTATCGGGGGTATCACGTCGCGAGATTAAGATCGGGTCATTTCGCGAAAGCTATTTCCCAAGCGAATGGCCGGCAATCAAAGACTGGTTTGAACAGATTAAATCAGGAATCGATCCTGACGTCGTGTTTACGCATTACCGGGACGACCGGCACCAGGATCATCGCGTCTTGTCAGATCTAACCTGGAACAGTTTCAGGAATCATTTGATTCTGGAATACGAAATCCTCAAGTACGACGGAGACCTTGGCCACCCCAATGTATTCGTTCCTCTTTCTGAGGAAAACGGTAATCAAAAAATCGAGTTACTTCTGAAGCATTTCCGCACGCAGTCTAACAAACACTGGTTTACTCGCGATACCTTCGAAGCCATGCACCGGATCCGGGGAGTTGAGTGCGCCTCGCTAACTGGCCGCGCTGAGGCTTTTTACTGCCGAAAGCTGGTTCTTGGAGAGGATGACTAGATCGAGGCTACTCGACCGGTTCGTGGTTCGAAGATTGATCGTTCCGCTATTAACAGACTAATTCCGGGAGGATCGACAATCGGTTGGGGTTAGCAATTGAATGATAAGTTTACTCGCATTTCGATAACCACTTAGGTTAAGCTGTTAACTAGGTTGGCCGACGCGAGGATCGGTGGGCGATTGGGTATGACCGAATTAAAGTCTCAATTTATCAGTGCGGAATTTAGCCCTCCAGGAGCCTTCCTAGTTACCGGTGGTACTCGCGGTATTGGGCGCGCGATTTCTGTCGAATTTGCTCGGGCTGGCGCGTACGTGATCGCGAATTACCTGCGAAACGAAAAGGCGGCTAGCGAGCTGCAGGCGCAAGCTGAAGCAGAGAAATTTCAATTAGATTTCTGTCGCGCCGATTTAACTACCGCGGACGGTTTACAAAAGGTGGCGACGGCAGTCGGCCAGCTCGGACGGCCTTTTTTGGGATTGGTGCACTGTGCGGCCATCGGCGCGCATAAACCGGTGGCGGAACTAACTGCTCGTCACTTTGAATGGACTATGGCCCTCAACGTGCGCTCCTTCTTTGAACTGGTTAAGCTGCTGCTGCCAAATCTAGTGGTGGGCTCGAGCATTGTGGCCCTGAGCTCACCGGGCGCCTCGCGCGCAATCCCAAACTATGCGGTAGTAGGTGCGTCGAAAGGAGCGCTGGAGTCCCTGGCGCGTTATCTGGCGATTGAGTTGGCGCCGCGAGGGATCAGAACAAATGTTCTCGCCCCGGGGGCTGTTGCCACGGATGCCTGGAAGGTAATTCCAGGAGGGGAAATCAAGCTAGGGGAAGCTGCCAAGAGATCACCGCTGGGGCGGCTGATTACACCCGAGGAAGTGGCCCGAGCAGCACTGTTCCTCTGTTCGCCGGCAGCGACCGGCATCAATGGCCACACCCTGATTGTGGATGGTGGCGCGAGTATTGCTTCCTGGTGCTGAGTCTCAGCGAAACCATTCAAATCAGTTCAATCCAATCAAGATTAAACAAGAAAGAAGAAATAGATATGCAAGATCTGTTAACGACGGTGCAGGGCGCGTTCAAGGCGGCGTTCGACGTCGATCCTGGGTTAATTACCATGGAAACTAAACCCGCGGACATTCCAGCTTGGGATTCGATGGGGCATCTAGCTCTGGTAAGCAGCCTGGAACAAGCGTTCGGATTGAGTTTCGATGTGGATCAAGTCATGGAGATGGAGGACGTCCATCAGATAGTTAGGATTGTTCAAGACTGCTTGGATCAGAAGTCCTAAGATGCAGCGTTCTTCAGAATTGAATTTTGCGGACCGGCTAATCGGGCGTTTAGGGCCCAACGCGCAACTGATAGACGCGGCGGGCGGGCAGACCATATCCGCTGCGGAAATTCGCGATGCGGTGCTGGCTGCAGCCGAGGCATTCTTGTCTGCTGGATTGCAAGCGGGCGAGCCCTTGCTGATCGGCTGCGCTCTTAGTCCAGCCAGCACCTTGGCATACTTGGGCGCAATGTATGCCGGTCTAGTACCTATCCTGCTCGAAGAACGTGCCCTTGCTTCCTCAGGTGAGTCTCTCTTCGTAAAGGCGAGATGCAGAGCCATATGGACCGGGGGAAGCGGGCCATGCGATTGGATCGAGCGCCGCTGCGCGCTGCACTTTTCTGGCCTTTTCGCCCGCGGTTCCGCCTCCTCATTAAGCGCGGTGCCTCGCAGTGAGACCGATCTCGCTGCTTTGATGCCGACTTCCGGTTCGACGGGTGTACCGCGGCTCGTCAGGGTGACTCACGCTAACCTAACGGCCAACACGGAGGCTATCATTCGGAGCCAGTCGCTTGGTCATGACGAGCGAGCGATGCTGATTCTGCCGCTGAATTACTGCTTTGGCGCCAGTGTAATTCACACGCATCTATACCAGGGGGGAGCTGTGGTATTCGACTCACGGTTCATGTTTCCGGATAAGGTCCTGCGCGCGATCAATACGCATGCCTGCACTACTTTCGCCGGGGTGCCCACTGTCTACAATGTCTTAGCAGGTCGTTCGAGTATCCGTTCGATTCCGATGCCCGGCCTACGCCGGTTCCTGCAGGCAGGAGGTCCACTCTCACCGCAGGGCATCCAGACGATTCGGGACATAGTTCCAACGGCGCAGTTCTTCGTCATGTACGGCCAAACTGAGGCTACTTCCCGTATTAGTTGTCTCCCCTCGCATCGCTTAGAAGACAAAATTGGCAGCGTCGGGTTGCCGCTGGACAATCTGATGCTGCGGGTCGTCGATGAAGAAGGACGAGAGCTTCCGAGTGGGCAGATCGGCGAAGTCCGGGTGAAAGGGCCATCGATTTGCGATGGGTACTTCGATGACCGAGAAGAAACCGCACACAAATTTTGTGATGGTTGGCTAAAGACAGGTGATTTGGGTGAATTGGATCGGGATGGGTACCTGTGGATAAGAGGGCGCAAAGGGGACTTCATGAAAATCCGTGGCGTCCGTGTGAGCTTTGCCGAGGTAGAAGCCAAGGTGGCCGCTACTCCCGGTGTTTATGAATGCGCGGCTGTCTCAGTACCGCATGCGGAGGCGGGAGAAGCGATCGCTCTGTTTATTGTTCCTGAGAATGGAGCGAGCGATTTACCCAATCGAATTCGTCGCGCCATTCCGCCGCATTGGACCTGTAGTGCGGTTAATTTGGTCCCGGATTTGCCTAAGACTTCGAATGGGAAAATTGCTCGTTATCGCCTGAAAACGCTGGCATGAACGTTCTTTTGGAAATCGAGGAGCGACTTCGGGCGCTGCTGACGGAAGAGCCATATCGGCTGGATGTCTCTGAGCATCAGGCGGGATTGTTGGCGCTGCTCAAGACCGAGCTCGCCTACGCTTGCGAACGGAACCAATCTTTTGGCAACTACATACAAGCGTGGCCAATTGATTATCAGACGTCGAAGCGAATTGCGGACCTACCTTTTGTTCCGGTAGGTGTTTTCAAGAGCAATCCACCTTTGTCGCTGGTCGAGGGAAGCGAAATCACGCGGATACTGGCTTCAAGCGCAACTACCGGACAAGTACCTAGTCGCGTCGTATTGGATTCGGCAACCGCCAGGAGAATGACCAAGGGCGTCATGATGATCATTCGGGATTTCATCGGATCGAGCCGCCGGCCATACCTGGTTGTGGACACACCTGCAGCGCTTGCCAGCAATGGAGAACTCGGCGCGCGCGGCGCAGCCATTCAAGGGCTCCGTTCGTTTGCCACCGAGATAATTTGCTGTCTGAGCGCCGACGCTGACGGGAATCTAAGGCTTGAAGGCGATAAGCTTCTCGAGTGTTCGAAGAGATGGAAGGATGCAGAAGTCTTAGTCTACGGGTTTACGTACGTGATCTGGAATCACTTGGTAAAGCCGCTACAATCGGCCGGTGTCCGCCTTGATCTGCCTAACGTACGTGTACTCCATAGCGGTGGCTGGAAGCGCCTGCAGCAAGAGGCCGTTGGCAAAGAGGCTTTTGCCCAGGGCGTGGCGACAACGTTCGGCTGTTCTGCCGATCGCGTCATTGATTTCTACGGAATGGTAGAAAATGTCGGGGTCGTTTATCCGGATTGCGATCAGGGCAACAAGCATGTCCCGGCGTTTGCCGACGTGATCATCAGGAACGAACTCACCCTAGAGCCGGTCAGCGTTGGGCAACGAGGGCTTGTGCAGGTCTCTAGTGTGTTGCCCACCAGTTTTCCCGGCTTTCTATTGCTGACGGAGGACATCGCCGAATTGATTCACGAGGACGATTGTCCCTGTGGTAGGCGAGGTACGGCTTTCCGGTTTGTCGGCCGGGCGCCGAAGGCGGAAATCAGAGGCTGCGGCAATCTTGAAACTCGGCGCAGCTAACAGAAAAACCAATTTGCGATCTGCAGGTTAGATGCGGCGCCTAGCGCAGCGGGTCGGGTTTCAAGGACTAAATCTGGGTAATCCGCCGCCGCTTTGCTTTAGCGCAATTGGTTCGATGGATCTTCAGTCGTCAGGATCTGGAAGGCCTGGTCGGATGCAATAGACTTTGTATGAGTGACTTAATTCATTTGGTAGATTCTGTGGAGGATATCAGCCGAGCTGCCATACAGCTGCGGGGAGTTGCCGTGAACAAGGAGATGGATCCGCGCACCGTGCTGGACTTATTCGAACGGTGGGCGGCAGCATTACAAGGAAACGGTATGGAGGCAGTCCCAGGAGTGGCGTTTTTTCGGCTCTGGCTTCGCCAAGGGACCTTGAAACCGATCCTGGAACGTGAGCTGGGGCAAGGCTCTGTGGATGGCGACTGGAGAGAAGAAGGCCAGGCGAAGTTGAGAGTATTTCCGTTAGGAGTAGTTGGCCACTGGCCGGCTGGCAACATCGAGATTCAGCCAGTGTTGTCACTGACTTGCGCATTGCTCGGTGGTAACACCTGTTTAGTCCGCGTTCCAAGCCGTCTGCTGGAGTCCACGAATCAATTAATGAAGAAGTTAGTAACCGTCGACCGAGACGGTATCCTGACCGAGCGAATACAGCTGCTTTCCTTTGATCATTCCCGCGAAGATCTTCAATCGGCTATGGCCCGGAATGTAGATGGCGCCATGATTTGGGGTGGCCAGGAAGCAGTTGCTCGAGTTCGCGCTTTACCCTTCCCGCACTGGACCCGTATGGCGGTGTTCGGGCCGCGTCTTTCTGTTGCTGCAATGGACGCCGAGGTGTGGAGCCAACCGGATGAAAGACGGTCCTGGTGCGAGCGTATAGCCCGTGACGTTTGGCAATTTGATCAACAGGCCTGCTCATCTCCTCAAGTCCTGTTTCTTGAACGCGGTGCGAGGGGCGCTATCGACAATTTCATTGAAGAACTCAGAGAGGCTTTTCGAAAAGAAAACCAAGCGCATCCGCGTCGTGAAATCCAGCCCGCACTAACATCCGTGATCTGCCTCGCCCGCGCGAATTGGCTGCTGGACAATGTTGCTAATCGGGCTTGGTTTTCGCCATCACCGGATTGGACGATTCTGCTTGGACAAGGAACGGATATCCCGAAGCCGACTCAATTTCGGACTCTTACTGTCTTGCTCGTAGATAATTTGTTGGATGCGATCGAAAAGTTCGACGGTTCGGTACAAACGCTGGGCGTGGCAATTGGCAACCCCGAGAAGGAAGATGCGCTGGCCCAAGCCGCCGGCCGCCGCGGGGTAGATCGGATTGTAAAGTTAGGACGCATGCACGTTTTCGGTTCTCCCTGGGATGCCATGGATTTGATCCGTCCCATGGTCAGGATAGTTCGATACGTTCCATCACGAGATCAGAAAATACCCGCTAAGCAGACTTCACTCTCATCACGCCCCTAGCTGTGTAGCTAGGGGACACAGTGGCACAAAGTAAAAACTCTAATCACGAATTCCTATGAACGAAGGAGAAGCATTTTTAGAAGCCTTGGAGCAGAAAGCCCGCATACTCGCACCGGGCGCACGCGCCACTTACGAGGCTAATAAGGATCTGTGTTCCTGGCTGTTAAATCCTCTGGCCCGGTGGGCTGAAGCGGCTTACGGGAAACAGATTTTCGAGGATGCGGCGCGGGGCTATGCTTCCTACTGCATTGGAGTTGCTCAAGCTCAGCGGATCTACGAAAAGGCAGGCCGATACACGCCAGAAGCGATGCCGGAAATTATGTCCGGTGTTTATGAAGATGAAGGTTACATGGTTCCCTACATGTGGGCTGCAATTCTCATCTACGCTTTTTGGCCTTCGATGGTAAATCACCTGGCTATGTTCAGGGAGGACTTCCTGCGCCGATTACCGGCAAACGCCCGCATACTGGAACTGGCCTGCGGCCATGGCGTACTAAGTTTGCTGGCTGCGGAAGAACGTCCAGATATTCAGATAGAAGGTTTGGACATTAGTCCGCCCGCCATCGCGGTTGCTGAACGCCTTCTCAAGGTATCGGGGCATTCCGGGAACGTTAAATTTGGTACCAAGGATGCGCTGCAGGCGAACGGATCCATGGAGAGCGATGTCTATCAGGGGATCATTTCCGCGATGTTGGCGGAGCATCTGCCCGAGCCTAAACCGCTATTCAGTGCGATGGGGCGGATGGTTTCAAAGGATGGCCTTGTCTATTTCAGTACCGCTATCGAATCTGCGCAGCGCGATCACGTCTATGAATACAATCAGGAAAGTGAGCCTCTCCAGATGGCGGAATCGGCTGGGTTACGGGTCTCGCTCTTGGTCTCCGATGCGGGTCTGCCTTCTGCCGGTGGGCGGTTTCTGCCCCGAGCTACAGCGATGATTTTGCAACGCCGCTAGTGCAATCACATTCGGCGTTCGGGGTTTGGCGTTCGGCGGTCGGCGCCTGCAGCGCTGCGCGCTATTTGGAGGCCCATAATCTTGGAGAGGCTAAGCATCGGGTTGGTTTTCAGACGGGCAATTGTTTCGTCCAACCGCGTTCCGACCTCGTGAA
>JAFAHI010000224.1 GCA_019237325.1 Verrucomicrobiota bacterium
CTTCCTCAGGCAATGGGGACCATCGGAAACCGATATACCAGTAATCCAGACGCGCTCAACGGCGTGGGTACGCGACCAACCGTTTCCCGATAACAGCTTTGTTTTCTCTTCCAGCGTCATCTCGGCCACTAGAGATTTGGCCTTCGAGATGTAATCCGTCGATCCTTGAACAGACGATTCTTTGGAAGAGATCATGATTTAAGAGGGGGTTGAATAAAAGTTGAGGAACAATCGGCTAACAAAGCGCTACAAGAAAGTTCCTATGTCTGGTTCCGAGGTTGAAATTTGAACCCTGGGTCGCGCAGGCGCGCGCATTCTCGTGGACTCCGACCCCAGTGGAACTGATAGTCTGGGGTCATGAAACTACCCCAGAAGCAACCTTTTGATGGCTTGATAGAAATCGCCAGGAGGATGATGAGAGCAAACGTTTCTCGCCGCACGATGTTGGCTGCTGGTGGGTTGGCGACGCTAACTGCAGCCGCCCGGGCGGCGGGCAGTTTCGGCAATCCTGACCTTCCGCCTGAAGGCGCTATCAACGTTACCAACCCAAAAGCGTTGACCGATCCCGGGCCGCAAGATCTCGGCCTTGCGGGCTTTGAGCCCAGTTTCCTCAATCCGCCGGCCACCGATGTCAACGGCATGCCGCAGTATTGGACGTCGTTCAACCTTATGCCCAAACGCATTCAGAACGGCGGCTGGGCACGGCAGATCACCCGGGACGACTTCCACATCTCGACCACCATTGCGGGCGTCAACATGCGCCTGGGCCCGGGCGGCGTTCGTGAATTGCACTGGCATCAACAGGCGGAGTGGAGTGTCGTGACCTACGGCAACTGCCGCGTCACGATCCTGGACCAGGACGGCCGTCCGCAAGTCGCGGATGTGAAGGAAGGCGATCTTTGGTATTTCCCGGCCGGTCTCCCCCATTCGCTGCAGGGCCTCGATCCAGACGGTACGGAATTTGTCCTGGCCTTTGACAACGGCGAATCGTCTGAGTTCAACACCCTGCTGGTGACCGATTGGATCGCCCACACTCCAACGGACGTACTGGCTAAAAACTTCGGCGTTCCTGTGGAGGCGTTTAAGAACATCCCGCTGCACAACAAGTGGATTTACCAAAGCAACCAGCCGGCACCACCGCTGGAAACGGTCGAGGCGCAGATGGCCTCTGCGGCCGGCCAGCCGCCCCATCCCTTCGTGTTCCACCTAGGCGAGATGCCGCCGAGCCACGAGACCAAGAGCGGCACGGTGCGGATTGCCGATAGCAGCAACTTCCTCGTGTCAAAAACCATCGCATCCACCCAGGTTGTGGTTAAACCCGGTGGCCTGCGCGAGATGCACTGGCATCCGAACGCCGATGAATGGGCTTATTTCCTCAAGGGTAAAGCGCGCATGACGGTCTTCAACACCGGGCCGGCGGCGATGACCGCAGACTTTCATCCAGGCGACATTGGTTATGTCAAAAAGGGGCTTGGCCATTACATCGAAAACACCGGCGACACAGACCTGGTCTTCATGGAGGTGTTCCGGGCCGAGCGGTTCGAAGAGGTCGTGCTATCCGATTGGCTGGCGCACAGTCCAGCGGGGATGGTCGCCGAAACGCTGAACCTCGATCCCTCAGTCATCGCGCAATTTCCTAAGAACCGCGTGGACATCGCGCCAGCGTGACTAACGGAGTTACTTCCCTTCTACTGACCAGTACGCAGGTCGGCAAACGATTGACGATACAACCGGCAGGTCGCACCACGCACCACGCGCCACGCACCACCAATCACCCCCGACGCGCCTGATGCTTGCTAAGGGCAGGCCAATCACTTCTCACCTCTCACCTCTCACCTCTCACCTCACTGCCTCACTCGGGCTACGAGCTGGGTTGGATTGACGAAGCGCAGAGCGATCAGGAGCCAGATGAGGGTGGTCATCATATAGATAACGGCCATCGCATCAATCGACTGCGCTGAGCGCACCCCGGCCGCAAACACCGTATAATAGAGTGCGACTACCAGAGTCTGAATATCCGAGCCGGCGGTGAGAAACGTTAATTCGAACATCCCGATAGTTCGCACCAGGACCAAGAGCCCGGCCGCAAGGATGCCCGGTGCAAGCAGCGGTACAAGAACATGTCTGAAAACCCGAAATGTGCTCGCTCCAAAGACCCTGGCCGCCGCTTCCAGCTTCGGATCAATTTGCTCGATATAAGGTGTCATCACCAGGATAACGAACGGGACTGTGGGAACCAGACTAGCCAGGATCACTCCGTTGATCGTGCCGGCCAGGTGAAGGCTGTAGAGCACCGTCGCCAGCGACTTCTACTTTCGCTGAACTAGGAGCACCCCTATGACCAGCAAGGCGATTCCGAGCAAACGGATCGGGTCGAAAGGGATTTTGTTAACGCCGAACCAACCAAAGGTGTCCACAAGAAAGGAACCAAGCATTTGACCAAGAATCGCAGCGCTGAGTGTGACCACGACTCCGACGGCCGGAACCGCGATAATTGAGCCGAAGACAAAACCAACTCCGAGGATCCCGCCCAGGTAGGCCCAAAGCGGAGCAGACTGGAATCCACGGAACCCGGTTCCTGCACCACCGAATGCGCCGGTCGCCATAATACACAGAAGGACAACAGTGCCGCCAAGAAAGCTGATCATTGCGGCGAATACCGGGGATTCAAGCGCTAAACGCAATCGAGCATTAACCGGACCCTGGATTGATAAACAAAATCCGGCCAGAAGCATCACGAAGATAGATAGCAGCCTCATATTCACCGGTAATGTAACCGGCGAGAAGCGCTTCAGAAAATGAGGCAAGCTCAAGTCTCGCCGCCATGCATGTGCGTCGGTACTTTCGGTTACCCGGTAGCGGTCCCGCGGTCGCGGGATCCGTTAGGTCTAATGCCTTCCTCGGTAGCGGCGACTGTCCATGAGGCCTAATGGTGTGCTTAAAACCATGGTGATATCGAAGCCGCAGGTTTGGCCAGCCGGAGAACGCAGTCGCCAACAACGCTCGGATGACGACTGGGCGTTGAGCCTCGGAACACCTGTCGCTTCGTTAAGATGATAGATCGGGCACACGATTCGGCCTCATGGACAGTCGCCGCTACCGAGGGCACCTACCATCCTCTCCCTCGGCTGACGCGCATGCGAGCCGTAGGGAGGTACCACGTTTATCCTTACCGCCTTATCTTCGAGAAGGTTCAGCCGGACTTGCGTAAAGAGGAAGTGCCTCGCTCCTGGGATTTTTCCCCGCGTTCATATTGATCACCTTTACGGTCTTCGGCTCGGGTCCCGGAATAAGCGCATAGTTGTTCAGCAAAAGCGCAGATTCGATTATGGGCACAAGCTCACTGCGAGGCACCGGTTTTGGCACAGAGATCGATATGGGCAAGGCATTCACAGCCAGGCTGCTATCCTTGATCAGGGCATTTCCTGTCAGCTGTTCGTATTCCTGAAGGATCGAGTCAACGCTCGCATTGACTGCTTGAAATGAACTCATCGCCTCTTCGTTCTGGGATACTCCAGGTGCTTTCTCCTGGGCAAAAAGCGCGGAACCGGCGAACAGACAATATACTAGTAAGCAGCGGAGAAACATCGTCGTGTGTTCTGAATCGGGTCAGCTAGAAGGAGCCAAAACCTATCCACCTTGACGGCTCCTGGCAAACGGAAGGGGTTTCCAAAATCGGTGCGTCTCGCTTTACCCAAGCTTTTCCAGGGCGGCGTTCGCGACGTCTTCTAACGTCGCGCACCCAGAGAGTGCCATTGTCAGTTCAAATTCCGCGAGAATGTTTTGGATCACCTCGCGAACGCCTCGTTCCCCGGTAATAGCAAGACCGTAGACGTAGGGACGCCCGAGGCAGACCGCGGAGGCCCCGAGCGCGAGCGCTTTGAATATATCGGCCCCGCCCCGAATCCCGCTATCAAACAGGACTGGTAGGCGGCCCTCGGTAGCTTTCACGATTTCCGGTAGCGCGTCGATTGCAGCGACCGCGCCGTCCACCTGACGACCGCCGTGATTGGAAACGATAATTCCGGTCACACCGTGCTCAACGGCAAGACGCGCGTCTTCGGGTGAAAGGATGCCCTTCAGAAGAATCGGTAAGCGAGTATGCTCGCGAAGCCAGGCCAGATCCTTCCAGGTTAAAGAGGTACGCGAATAGATGCGAAGAAACTTCCGAACGGCCGCTGCGGGAGCGCCAGAACGAAGGTTGCGAGACAGCGAACCTGGGTAGCGGCGAATTTGCTCCCACCTTGCTCCTAAAGAAAACAGATTTTTGGGAGGTTCTACGGGATTAGTCATGGGTTCGGTTCGAGCCTGATCCAGTCCCTCGCAAAAAACTGGATCGCTAGTGTATTGGGCAATCCCCATTCCACGAAGAAATGGCAACGAGCCAAGGTCAAGATCTCTAGGTCGCCAGCCAAGAAGCGTCGTGTCCAGCGTTACGACAAGAGCTCGGCAACCACAGGCCTCCGCCCGGCGAAGAAAGCTGATCACCAACTGGTCGTCCGTACTCCAATAGAGCTGAAACCAGCGTATTCCCTCACCCATCGCAGCAGCGCATGTTTCCATGGGCACGGACGCCTGGTTCGAGAAAATAAACGGAACCCGCTCTGTCGCGGCTGCCCGGGCGGCTGCAAGGTCGGCTCGAGGATGGACCATTTCCAGTACACCGACGGGAGCTAGAATCAGGGGTGTGGGCAAGCGCTCGCCGAAAAGCGTGAGTGACAGATCACGCCGAGACACATCGCGAAGCATCCTTGGAACAATCCTCCAACGATCAAACCCAGCTCGATTCGCAACCATGGTTCGCGCATTTCCGGCGCCACCCGCGACATAAGCAAATCCCCTTTTTGTCATCACCCCACGGGCGCGTTCCTCCAGGGTCGAGAAGTCCACAGGAACCCGCGAGACCTTGTGTCCAAGACCACGTACAAAGATCCACGTCTGTCGTCGTCTCCCATATTCCGGAAAAGGCTGGTCGGAATGATGCCTCATACCACCGTGATGAAACCCCGAGTGATACTCCCCTGCAACGCGAATATCCGCCGGCCGGATCTTAGATAGGCTAGGAACTCCCATCGTACTCGTCCTCGTCGTCGTCCTCGTCCTCGAAAGAGTGA
>JAFAHI010000297.1 GCA_019237325.1 Verrucomicrobiota bacterium
GAGTAACAACGAGTCGAGTTGCCACCCGGCCTGCCGTAAAAGAAGACCGCCACCCAGAGGGATGGCTTCACCAATCATGATTTTCCAGAGCTGAAAATCTTTTTTCAGCGAGACCCAGAGCTGAAAGCGCCAACCAACGATCTGGGCATAGTACAGCCACAACAGTAGGTTGGCCGCGAGGTTGGCAAACACCAGGCCCCAAAGGCCCCAATGCAGCTGAAGAGAGACGAACGTAAAACCGAGTAGAGCCGCTTTATGCAGGGTGAAGCCGATGGAATTAAATTCCATGTCCTCAAAGGCTCGGAGAACAGCAGCGTAACTCACTCCTTGGAGTAGGGTCAGACTCGCAATTCCCATCACGAACGACTGAAGCTTCACTTCGGCCGAAGCGTCCTGAAGCAGAACAGCACCAGCCAAGACCGGCAAAAAGCAAACAAACAGCAGCCACATTAACCCTTTGGCGCTGCCCAGCAGATGTTTAACCTCGCTCGGCCTGCGAGCAATTTCACGCACCAGAATGTTTACGAGTCCGAAGTCGGCCAGAAATTGGAACAAAATCGCAAAGGCCAGGAGATAGTTGTAAGTGCCAAAGACGCTCACATCCAGGCCCCGGGCGACAACAATCACCGAAAGAAACTGGAGCCCTCCTCCGACAACGCCGGACAGCACCCCCCAAGCGGCGTTTTTCATCACGCGCTGAGATGCTTTCATAAGGGGCTCATTGAATGGGGCTCGATCATCGGGTGTGGCGAGTCATTTAGCACGTTTGGAGGCCGGATCAAAGCGGAGCAATCGAAGGATTGGGAGCTTGTTGGCCTAAACTCGACTCGAGGAGCGTCGCGCTCCGCGTTGCAGATTTGTCCCGCCATCTTGTCGGCACAGTTCTGGGAACGCGGGACGCAGAGGCTTTTTCGTCCGGCTATGGCAGCGAGCGCGGCGCAACCAACAGAAAGAGACTACTGAAGGACCGATTTACCTTGCCTCGCCCGCGTTCGACAGTCCTCTCAGTACATACTGCAGGATGCCACCATGCCGAAAATAATCGACCTCGACCGGAGTATCGATGCGGAGAACAACCTCTATCGTCTCGGAACGCCCATCCGGACGTTCAATGGTTAGCGGAAGCTTCTGCCTCGGCCGTATGTCGTTACTCAACCCCTTAATGTGGAAAACCTCCGATCCGTCCAAGCTCAAGGATTGCGCGCTGGTGCCGTCTGCAAACTGCAATGGCAGCACACCCATCCCCACTAGATTCGAGCGATGGATCCGTTCAAAGCTTTGAGCGATCACTGCCTTTACTCCGAGTAAAAGGGTGCCTTTCGCTGCCCAGTCGCGACTCGAACCGGTACCGTATTCATGACCGGCGATGACCACCAGGGGTACACCGTCGTGCCGGTACCGAACGGCTGCGTCGTAGATCGCCAGCTGCTCCTTATCCGGATAATAGATGGTTACACCGCCTTCCACGCCGGGCACCATCAGGTTCTTGATCCGCACATTGGCAAAAGTGCCTCGGGTCATCACCAAATCATTCCCTCGCCGGCTCCCATAGCTGTTGAAATCGACCGGCTTGACACCCCTTTCGATCAGATATTGCCCAGCGGGTGAAGTCTGCTTGATGGCTCCCGCGGGCGAGATGTGATCGGTGGTTACGGAATCACCGAAAATTCCTAGAGGCCGGGCTCCGGCGATATCCGCGATGTCTCCAACCTCGAGCGAGAATTCGCTAAAATAGGGCGGCTCATGGATGTAATCGCTTTTTTCGTCCCATTTATAAACCACTCCCGCTGTCGCCGGGATCTCATTCCATTTCGGATTCTGACCGGCAAAATCGCTATAGAGTTGCCGAAAAACTTCCGGCGAAAGGGCTGACGCCATCGCATCGCGTACCTCACTCAGGCTCGGCCAGATCTCACGCAGATAGACCTCTTTGCCGCCGGAGTCCTTCCCAAGAGGTTCATGAGTCAAATCGATATCGACTCGTCCGGCCAAAGCGAAGGCCACCACCAACGGCGGTGACATCAGGAAATTCGCTTTGATGCTCTGATGCACCCGAGCTTCGAAGTTCCGATTCCCTGAAAGAACCGAAGCCGCCACTAAATCCTTATCCGTGATCGCCTGTTCGATATTCGGATGTAATGGTCCGGAATTGCCGATACAAGTGGTGCAACCGTAGCCAACGATATTGAAACCGAGACGATCGAGGAACGGTTGTAACCCCGTCCTAGCCAGATAATCGGTTACGACTCGCGAGCCCGGGGCTAACGAAGTCTTTACGGTCGGATTAACCTTTAGCCCGCGCTCAACTGCTTTTTTGGCCAGCAAACCGGCGGCCAACATCACGCTCGGGTTACTCGTGTTCGTACAACTGGTAATCGCCGCAATCAGCACACTCCCGTGCCCAACCGCCCCCTTCTTATCGGCAGCGGCTGCGGGTTGCTTCCCATTCACCGAGACGGTTACTTTTTCACCGAACGCATCTGCGCTCTTGCCGTAACCGCCCTCTTTAGCGGGCTTGCTGAATAGCTCATGGAAACTGGAACCGAGATGATCCAGATCGATTCGATCCTGCGGCCGTTTCGGACCGGCGACGCTCGGCTGCACTGAACCCAAGTCTAACTCGAGGTCGACGCTGTAGTCGATCTGCCCTTTTCGCGGCATCCCGAACAACTGCTGGGCTCGAAAATATTGTTCGAAGCGGTCAACCATTTCCTCGGAACGCCCGGTCTGCCTGAAATAATTGATCGATTCCTGGTCGGCTGGGAAAAAGCCCATGGTAGCGCCGTATTCCGGCGCCATGTTCGCGATCGTTGCGCGGTCCGGGAGAGGCAACGAAGCAGCGCCTTCGCCGTAAAATTCAACAAACTTCCCGACTACCTTAGCGGCCCGCAGCATCTGGGTGACTCGCAACGCCAGGTCGGTCGCGGTTACCCCTTCCTTCAATTTTCCGAACAGATGGACACCGACGACTTCTGGCGTCAGGAAATAGACCGGTTGTCCAAGCATGCCGGCTTCCGCCTCGATACCGCCCACGCCCCACCCTACTATCCCGAGCCCGTTAATCATCGTGGTATGAGAATCCGTCCCGACCAACGTATCCGGATAGCAAACCTCTTCTCCGGACGAAACAGCGCTAATCACGCCTTTAGCCAAATACTCCAGATTTACCTGATGGACGATGCCGATGCCTGGCGGCACAACCTTAAAGGTCTCAAAGGCTTGTTGGCCCCACTTTAGAAATTCGTAACGCTCCCGGTTACGTTTGAATTCGTAATCCAGGTTTAAGCTTAACGCCTCCACTGATCCGGCAAAATCGACCTGAACCGAGTGATCGACGACCAGATCCACCGGCACGAGCGGTTCGATCAGCTGAGGATCTTTGCCCAGCGCTGCTACCGCATCCCGCATCGCGGCCAGGTCCACCAGCAAGGGCACGCCGGTAAAATCCTGGAGCACAATTCGCGCTACAATGAACGGGATCTCTTCATCCGCCGGTTTTTTTGCGTTCCAGCGAGCCAGATTAAGGACATCCTTTTCAGCGATCTTTTTGCCGTCGCAATTCCGAAGCACGGATTCCAAAACAATCCGGATGCTGACTGGTAGGCGAGAGATCTGGGCAAGACCGGCCTCTTCCAGCGCCGGCAACGAGTAAAATTTTGCCGTTTTCCCTTGATGGTATCGAAATGAGCGGACTGTCTGCGAAGATAACATCTCTATGCTAACTCCTTCAATTTCAGCCCGATCGCTTCAAAGTCAGGAACAATCTTGGGGTCGTCCGAGCTCTCGGAGTATTGGATGACGCCGTCCCGATCAATCACAAAGGCGGAACGTTTGGCTACTCCTCCGAATGGCAAATTCGCGCTCGGTAGAAAGCTCTTGTATGCCACGTCATAGGCTTTCGTTACCGCGTGCTCATAGTCGCTCAGCAAAGGAACGGCAATTTTGGCTTCCTTGGCCCAAGTCTCTAGAGAAAAAGGGCTATCGCCGCTGATACCATAAACGACGGCATTTAAACCGTCATAGGTCCTAAGCCCGGCGGAGACACTGCACATCTCTGTCGTACAGACGCTAGTAAAAGCCATCGGAAAAAAGAGCAGTAACGTGTTGTTCTTACCAAAATTATCGCTGAGTTTAACCAGCTTTATACCCTCGGCATTCTTAGTGCTGAGCTCGAAATCTGGGGCTTTGGAACCGACTGGAAGTGCCATATTTGCTGAAATATAGAAAGGGTGGACGGGGGGTCAATAGCGCTTCGCGCCGTGAGAAGTGAGAAGTGATTGGTGATTGGTGTGGCTGTCGCCCTAAGTAGGGGGGCGAGGCTCCCGAACGGCTCCATGGTTTTTACGGAGCTGCTGATTTGCCTAATCCCAGCGTTTAGCTATACCGATAAGCTCGCCGAGCCGCGGTACATCGGGTGGCATGGTGAATCACGCTATTCGGCCTAATGCATGCGACCATCTCCGCGCCAAAGCAAGATACTAGCGATACGGCAGACCCACGGCTCGGCGCACGCATCGGTCTAGCAAGGCGTTAGGATTCAAAAACGTTAGTAGCTCCGTTAAAGTTTTTAGCCGTGCGGGAGCCTCGCCCCCCAAATATGGCCGCGCGCCCCCCTAGCTCCTAGCTCCTAGCTCCTCTAGAGACACCGCACACCTGCTACATCCAAGGCCTTCCGCAGTTCCTTAATATGCGCCTCATCTCGCGTCTCAACCACGCAGCTCACTTGCACCGCAGAAACGTCGGCCGCGCAGAAGGTGCGATCGTGAGTAATCTCCTTCACGCTGGCGCCTACGGACGCAATCACCTTTGTGAGTGCCGCTAAACCGCCGGGCCGATCGCTGATCGTTGCGATGAACCGGAATAGACGGCCGTCCGCTACCAGGCCGCGTTCAATCACGCGATTCAGCACGCCCGGATCGATATTGCCTCCGCAGAAAGGCAATACCACTCGTTTCCCCACCAACTCCGGTAATTTCCTGCTCAGCAACGCCGCCAAGGTCGAGGCAGCGGCGCCTTCAACCACACTTTTCTCTAGTTCCAAAATGCGCAGGATTGCCAGAGCGATCTCATTTTCGGAAACCACTACAAATTGATCGACCACCGTTCGAGCGATTTCGAAGGCATTTGCCCCCACGGCCGGTACCGCTAACCCGTCGGCCAGCGTCGCTCCATTGTGTACATCGACCGGTTTGCCCGCTGCCAGAGCGGCCGCGAAACTCGGAGTGGTCTCCGCGGCAACACCGATCACCTTAACCGAGGGTTTCAGCGCCTTTATGGCGAGTCCAACACCCGCAATCAACCCTCCTCCCCCTATGGGTACAAGCACCGCATCCAGTTCAGGCACTTGATCGAGGATCTCCAATCCCATTGTCCCTTGCCCGGCGATAATGTTCCAATCGTCGTAGCCATGGATGTACGTGAGCTTCTTTTCTCTGGCCAATTGATCGGCTTTTTCGCGCGCTTCTGCAAAGCTGTTCCCGGCGACCACGACGTTGGCGTTCAAGCGCTGGCAGGTGGTGATCTTTATTAATGGGGCGTATTGAGGCATTACCACGGTGACGGGGATACCCAGCAGTTGCCCGTGATAGGCTAACCCAAGCGCGTGATTTCCCGCCGATGCCGCCACCACTCCAAACGCCCGGCGCTCGTCATCCAAAAGCAAAAGGGCATTTCGCGCCCCACGTTCCTTGAAACTTCCCGTCCTCTGCAAATGATCCAGCTTACAGAAAATATCGGTCCCAACAGCCTCAGACAACGGTTCAGAATGCGGACACGGCGAGTAATAAATCCCTCCCTTGATACGCCGTTTGGCCGCTTGAATGTCAGCGAGGGAAAGCATGTTCTGGGCTTGTAGGATACAAGAATTAGGAGCCAGAATCTAGAGGACGTGATTGGTGAAAGGTGAAAAGTGACAGGAGACGGCTGCGGCCTTGGCTCTTCCGCTGACAAAGTGCCAACCCACCAAAGCATGAGTTTGCCCAGGATACATTCCTCCGAGTCGGAAGTTCAGTTTGGGTTCTCGGAGCTGGTGCTCAGTGGTTTTGTTCGCATCGTCACTAACCGGGCAATTTTCAGAACGCCGACACCGTTGACTACGGCCTTAGGATTTTGCGAACAACTGCGAGAACGTCCGAACGCGGCTGCTTTGCGTCCGGGTCCGGAGCACTGGACAATCTTTAGTGATCTTTGCAGGTCGATCAAGGCGCAGGGAAAGCTGGTCGCAGATGCCTATCTAGCCGCGCTTGCTCTGGAAAATGATTGTGACTGGTATTCAACCGACGCCGATTTCGCTAGATTCCCGGGACTACGGTGGCGCCATCCTTTGGCCTGAGCGAGGGCACGCAGGCGTTAGGCGCTGACCGCCTCTTCTCGAATCACCCGACTCCTTGTACTCCTTGCCCGCCGCGAATTATTGAATTGGCGGAAGTTTTGGAGTTGAAATAACCACCTGCGCACGCAAGTCTGGGGCACCTATGTCTGTTCGCCAAAGCATCGATGACGCGATCAAAACGATCGGTCTTTTGGTATCTCTAGAGTCCAAAATTCAGGAGGCGGCTGAGCTGGTCGAAAACGCGCTTTTGAACGATCACAGAGTCTTGGCCTGCGGCAACGGTGGGAGCGCTACCGATAGCTCGCATTTCACGGCTGAGCTGGCCAGCCGATTCGTCAACGACCGGCAACCGTTTCCGGGT
>JAFAHI010000555.1 GCA_019237325.1 Verrucomicrobiota bacterium
GGGCAGGTAAGCATCGCGTCGACGCGCAGAGCTCAACCTAGAACTTCGAACGTAGAACCTAAAACTTAGAACCGTTTACCCCTGCCCGGACAACGCTAACCAACCGATGAAGGCGGTTGCGCCACCCTGCAGGTACCCGACTTGCCGTCGGACCTCTTTGCCGTTCGGGTCGAGGAGAACATAGGTTGGGAACCCTTCAATAGAGTATTTCTTGGCCAAGTCCTCGTTTTGGCTTTTTTCAGCTGGGCTCTGGGGGGTTTTCCTCGGGAAGTCCACTTTTACGAGGACCAGGTTCTTCACGGCAAAATCCGAGAATTGCGATCCGTCGAAGACCTCCTTGTCCATTTTGATGCACCAAGGGCACCAATCGGATCCGGTAAAATCGAGCAGGATATACTTGTGCTCTTGCGCCGCTTGCTTGGACGCCTCAGCGAAGTTGGTCTGCCAATTCAGTTCCGCTGCTCGCAAGGATGTGGCTGCCGAAATCAGCAGCACGAGAGCGATGGCGGGAAACGCCGATCGTAGCGGGGTAATATGATTCATGTTCATGGGGTGAAACCTCACGTCAATTAGTCGTCAACGGTTTGACGGATTAACGGTCCCTCTATTTCAGGAAAATGTCCACCGCATCTGAGTACGTCTTAAAGGGGTCAGGCATTGACAAATAGTCCTGACTCTCCAATGCGATCGAATCCCAATTGATGATATAGGGGAGGTTCTTCTTCTGAAAGAGCGCTACCGCTCGGGAACGACCGGCTGCCCGGGTATTACTTGGAGCCATGTACTTGGTTTCCTGACGCCGGACCGACGCGTTAAACTCGCCAATCGTCTTGGCGGGTTTCAAAGCAAAGAAAAGGCCGCGCTCGGGATGAATGTTGTGGTATTCCAAGTCGAGGCTTTGAATCCAGGGATCTTGCCAGGAGAGGCCCTGGTCTTCGATAAACATATTGAGCAACCAGCGTTTGGAGATCCAATCAACGCCACCGATTAACAGGTCGGGTTTCCGCTTTAATGCATCCAGGGTAAATCCCCAAATCTCGAGGATCCAATCAGTTTCATCATCGGAGCCATGCAAGTAACGATGCGCCTGTTCCAGGAACTGATACTGAATATCCAGGGCGTCCTGGGTAGAGCCGTCGTCCATCTCGACCAGCCAATGACCATCTGGGTTCCGCGAGATCTCGCGAGTGGCCAGCACGGCGTCTCTGAGAGCGATGCTGTCGGGCATCAAGTTCTCTTCGAGCAGAGTCAAGATGCTGACGGTCGTGCCTATCTTTAGGGCGGTCGCAAACGGACTCATGTTCGAATCGCCGATCAAGAGGTGGAGCCGCCGATATTTTCGGTAGTCCGCTAGCGGTTCGTCGCGCGCGTTGATAATCGCCCGATTAAATTGGACCCATTGATAAATATCGTTAACGATGTGATCCGCCCGTTGGCTGATTTGAAAGGGGACATGTCCCGGCCGGTCGGGCACCTCGAAGTCGAATGCGAGCGGATTGGCTTGCCCGACTCTACCCGCGCCGGAAAAGATCTGCCGAGTGGCCAAGAATGCGAGTAGCGAAGCTAGGATCTCGGGCGTGAACTGGGCTTCTCGCCGCATCAGATAATTCTCGTGACACCCAAAGGTGGCGCCGGTGTGATGGTCGATATTGTTCTTTAAAAAGGAGACCTTGTCTTCCACCCCGAGCTCACTGATCGCCTGGTATAAGAGCATGTCTCCGGCGATATCGTAAGCCACTAGGTCCCGGAGCGAGAGGCATTCGGGGGACGAATATTCCAGGTGGCCCATATCGAGGTACAAGCGACCTCCGTTCAAAAGAAAACCGCCGTTCCCCGGCGGCTCTTCATAGTCCCGATAATGTAAGTCGATTGCGCCGACTCGACATTTGCGGAAGAGATGGTTCTTAATTTTCACGGGCCAGGCGTCGGCCTGGCTTTGCGCTTGGTCCTCGGAAATTAGACACCCGTATTCAGTTTCGAGACCAGCTACCCGATTCATTCCCTGTGAGTGTCTAACGAAACGCCAGCACTGGCAACCGGAACTTGGGAAGAAAACGTAGTGCGGGGCTGACTTTTTGGGAGAGATTCCCTACACATTAGTCCGAATTGCCTTAAGGACTAATCCCGAAGGGATGAAAGGACTCACAGGAGGTGCTCCTTAGGGGTCCGATCTTTATAGCGCCGTAGGAGCGTAATCTTTATAGCTCCGTAGGAGCTAATCTTTATAGCTCGCGAGATCCCAAAATAGCTCGCGAGATCCCAAAATGGACCTAGCTCCGTAGGAGCGACATCTTGTTTGGAAATTCGTTTATCCCTGAGGAACGCTCTTAGATGTCGCTCCTAACGGAGCTGGTCCCATACAGATTGGCGTAGCTATAAAGATTGCGCTCCTACGGAGCTAGCGGGATAAGTCCTTAAGTCCGTCTTCGGGACAAGTTTTACCCTGCAATCAAGACCATCCCAACGAAGCATCGTGGCCAGGTGTCGCCCGATGCTACTCATCTGAAGACTTCTTCTGGGCACTCTTAGACTCTTTACTCTTCGAGGTTCCACTGCTTTTTGAGCCTTCGCCTTTCGCCTGTTCGTCCTTCGGGCCGTGCGAACTTTTCTTCGAACTGATTTTCGACCCTTCGCCTTTCGAGGCTTTGCTGCTCTTCGAGCCTTTGTCCTCGGAATCTGCGTCCTTGGATCCGGTCGAGCTCTTAGACGTCTTTGTGCTCTTTGACGCACCGCCACTCTTGGAGGTCTTCTTCTTGGGAGTCTCAGATTCGTCAGTATCGTCGGTGTCTTTAGATGCTTTAGCCGTCTTCGAGCTTACCTTCGATTTGCTCTCTCCCTTCGACCCGCCTTCTTCCTCAGATTCGGAGGCCGTTTTATGCTTCGCGGTGCCCTTGTGCGTAGAAGCGTTTGCCGGCTTTCCTTTGGTCCGTTTTTGAGGGGTCGCTTTCGCGGTCTCCTTGCGCTCGTTGGATTCCTTTTGTTTCTGATCACTGACTGGCCGGATCACCGTCGGAGTTGCGCTTGGCAACAGATTGACCCGCTCGATCGGCTTGTTTGGCAGATGTCTCGGGATATGGGCCTCAGAAGCGTATTTCTGATGCACACCGTCGATGTCCTCTTTGGTCAAACCGTTCCAGCCCTTATTGACGGTAGGCCGCACGATCGTCTTTATGACCGTGGGCACCTTAGTGGCATTCGCCTTCAGCTTGACCGCAGGGCCATTAATATTCAGCAGATCGCCGTTGATGGATCTCGAAAAATTATGTTGTCCCCTGACTTCAGAGTAATGCAGTTGATAGGTCTTAACCTCTTGCCCGGTTTGTTGGGCAATTAAATCCGGGCGGGGACCAAAGTCGCTGATCGTCGTTTTGGTCGCCGAAATGTTGGTAACGTTGCGGCTCGCATTAATGAGTTCCAGGTTCTGAGATGCCGGAGCGAGTAACCCCACATAGCTCGGCTTGAACCAGGCGCTGAACGGCAAAAAACAAAACGCCGCGGGTCCGATATCGGCATACGAATCGCACCAACTACCGATCGGGACAACATCGTTAGGTCGAGGACATTCCGGCGGTAGCGGAGCCCAGCCGACAAAGCCATTGTCGCAGATTCGCCAGGAGACCCAAGCTGGCGACCAATCGATCCCGGGCGTCCAAACCCATCCGGTACCCTCGATGTGTGCCCAGCGTCCAGAATGATAAGTAGCCCAACCAAATGGCTCGTCGGTATCCCAATACCAGCCGCGGTCTGTCGCCTCCCAATGCCCGTTAGTATAAGGGCGCCAATCCGGGTCGTTCTCTGCTATTTTGGGCTGATAGACGTATCCGAAATTCTCTGCAAAGAGCCAATGTCCATCTGCAGATAGTTGGTCGTAGAATACGTCGTAGGAGCCGTTGAGGTCAGTCTGATCCGTGACCGGGGTTTGCTGGTATACTCTGGATGGGCGGAGTGGAGGAGTAACGGAGTATTGGCGTGACGACGAACGCGTCTGCGATAACAGCATGCTGAAAACGTCAGGCCGTGGTTGGACCGCTGACTCAGCGCCGCGGATGACGGTCCAGCTCCGTAGGAGCGAAATCTTTATAGCTGCTGGTCTGGAGCCATTCGAACGGCATTCCGCAACTTCTAGGGTGAGGGGAGGTTGAGTCGGGGTTGGTATTGGGTTGGCAACCGAACCCACGAGAGAAATCGCGGTCAGAAAAACCAGGGCCAAGAGTTTTCGCACGCGCGTCAACATGGGAGTGACGATGTGTTGACCCAGCAATGAAGTCGAGTTCGGATATTCGCGATCTGGATCGCGAGGCCTTTCCTGAACCAGGGGGCTTTGCCGTATGAAAAAAGCGCCGAACAGATGAGAAAGGCTCCATGGATCCTTCCCCGGACCTGAGTTCTCGCGCTGCGATCAACACGTGAGTCCCATGGGTATCGGCTGATGTTTTTCCCGATTCAATCTGACCCAGTGCAACCGAATTTATCGTCAATTCTCGCGGGCCGTCTACTACTGCGCTAAATCGCTTCAACGCAGAATCTTTTTTACTGCCTTCTTTGGCAGCTCTGGCTTTTTCGCTGGCTCCAACTGCTCAGATCACTGTCGGCAGATATTTCTTAACCGGTGAACCTCGTTGTCGCTACTCTCAAAACTGCAGGCTAGCCCTGTCTTATTGTCAGGGGCTTCCGTCCACTTTTCATCCAGGAAAAAACCGAAGATCGATCGATGCTGTTTAATTCACCGCTCTTTCTCTTCGTATTCTTTCCGTGCCTCTATTTCATCTATCGTCTCTCTCCTACTACCTGGCAAAATCGGATCCTATTGGGGGCTAGTCTTTTCTTTTACTCGTGGGCGGAGCCGATTTTCGTTTTTTGGGCTCTGGGATCGGCATTGCTAGATTGGGCCCTCGGGGAAGTGATTTCACGGAGCACTGAGCCAACCGTTCGAAAAGGGGCTTTAACCCTCGGGGTAATCGCGAACGTTGCTTTATTGGCGTATTTCAAATACGCGAATTTCTTCTGGGCTAATTTTGTCTCGATTCTAAAGCAATTTGGACTGCAATCCTTTTCGCTTCTACATGTGGCCCTGCCCATCGCGATCTCGTTTATTGTGTTTGAAAAGATAACCTATCTGGTTGATCTCTACCGCAAGGACGGCCGTCCGGCTGCCGACCTGCTGACATACATGCTGTATGTCTTTTACTTTCCCAAGCTGCTAGCGGGACCAATTATTCGCTATCGTGATATCGATCAACAGCTTCGCCAGCGGGGGGTGACCTGGATTGATTTCAGGGACGGCATGATCCGCTTCCTATTTGGTTTGGCCAAGAAGGTATTGCTAGCCGATCATATCGGGCACTTAGCCAACGAAGTTTTCGCCTTGCCGGCTAAACAGCTCGACATGCCGTTCGCCTGGTTGGGTGTCCTGTGCTTTTCCGCCCAAATTTATTTTGATTTTTCCGGTTATTCCGACATGGCCATTGGGCTTAGTCAAATCTTCGGCTTCCGTCTCAAAGAGAACTTTCGTCAGCCTTATACAGCCATAAATTTCACGGACTTCTGGCGCCGATGGCATATTAGCTTATCCACTTGGATCCGGGACTATCTCTATATTCCGCTTGGCGGGAATCGAGTTTCGCTGGCCAGAACCTATTTCAATCTCTGCTTGTGCTTCTTTCTCTCCGGTCTTTGGCATGGCGCCGCCTGGACCTTTATCATCTGGGGCCTATTCCACGGGACAATGTTAGTCGCCGATCGTGTGTTTTGGAAGCAATGGCAAACTCATCTTCCGAAAGTTATCAACGTGGCGATTACTTTCTTACTGGTTATGATCAGCTGGGTAATCTTTCGGTCCCAGTCTCTCGACCAGATTGGGTTTTACCTCCGGGCAATGTTCATTCCGCAGTCCGTCGAGCCAACCCTTTTGTCGGTCAGCCCAGATATTGTTTGGACTCTCGCGGCGGCGTACTTCATCATTTTCTTACCGCTGCTGCCTCGATTCGAGAAAGTTCTTGCGTGGTACGAGAACCTTGCTCTCCGTAGAACGTTCGAGCTTGCCGGGGCCTACGGGTTGCTTCTATTCGCCCTCGCCCGAATTGCCACGTTTTCCTACCAGTCCTTCCTCTATTTCCGCTTTTGACAAGCTATGATCAAGTTATTCGAAAAAGTGGTCTTAGGGCTGATCATAATGACACTTGCGCTGCCGATACCGTGCACGCTGTTAGTTCATCGTTTGAAGAACTGTATTTCCCCGCAATTCGACTGGATAGCGAATCGGACCCTGTTTGGAGTGAGCATAAAAAAGGAGCGGCCGCCGCTCACTGTTACCAGCTGGCTGAATGGCGATTTGCAGAAGGGAGTTAATGTCTTCATTAGCGAACACTTCGCCGGAAGGGAGCTTTTCATCCGCCTGTATAATCAGTCACTATATAGCGCGTTCGATAAGTCATACATGGCGAAGGAAGAAATAATCGACGGCAAGGGCGGGGACCTCTTCCAAACCTGGTACTTGCAAGTCTATGGTCATGACGTCGAGCCTATCCAACAGGCAGAAGCAGAAGCCTTAGTGGTGATGATGCAGGACCTAGCAAAACGCCTTAAGCAGTTAGGATCCTGCTTCGTGTTCGTTATTACGCCGAGCAAAGCCAGTGTCTATCCAGAAGACATTCCGGATCGTTTTTTGACCAAGCTGAGCCGCACTAATCGATGGCAGTCTAATTACGATATCTTGGTTCCACTGCTGAAGAAATATAAAATTCCCTACGTAGATGGTCGTCAGATGACGCTTGAACACAAGGACAGTATGCCGGTAAGAGCGTTCGCCAAAACCGGGACGCATTGGACGCGGGCAGTCGCATTTTTTCCAACGGCCGCTCTACTGCAAACGATTGCGAGAGAAAGCGGACGAGAGACGCCCGAATTAATGGAAGCAACTGAATGGATCGACGGGCGCCCGGATGACACGGACGATGATCTTTTCCGGTTGCTGAATCTAATGGAGAAACCGAACCAACGGTATCTGCATGACGTTTTTAAGATTGCGGATAACTGGCCCAGACGGAAAGGAGTTCTGACCTTTGTTGGCGGAAGTTTCGTCGGACAAATTGAGAGCGATTTAGAAGCGGCAGAAATCTTTGAATCGATTAATCATTACTTTTATTTTCGGGATATCAAATATCTATATCCCGGGGGTGTTGGCTATCCGGTCGACGAAAACGCTATTCCATGGAAGGCGGACTTTTGGGACACAGTTGCCGTTGTGCTGGAGGCAAATGAAGCAATGATGGACTCTGAACATCTTCCAGGATTCCTGATGGCTGCATTGGCCGAGCTCGAGCAGAAGATGCCCACTGCGGATACGCCGGGCGATCAACCATACCCTCTTACTTGGGCGTTTGGCGCGGGTAAGAACGGGGAATCTTTGCCCAAAAAAGGCTTTGAGCTTCCGGAGCACGCGCTTACCTGGATTTCAAGCCGCGAGGCGGAAATAGACTGCCCGTCGCCAAGACAAAATGCGGAGCTCGAACTGATTGTTGAAGCTGTACCCTTTCTGGGGGATGGCGAAAGCACGAGAATCGTAAGGGTAGAAGCGAATGGGGTTCCCGTGGGGACGCTAACCATGAACGGATCGTCCGTTCACTCCTATCCGCTCGCGCTCCCGGCCGTCGCAAATCAAAATTCTACTATGAGACTGCGATTTTCATGTTCTCCCGCTGTCGATCCTACCAGCGGTGGCAGGCTTCGCGCGATGGGATTGGCTCGTTTGGCCCTGGTTCCGATTAAGCTTCCGGTGGTTCGGGAAACCGCTGGAACTGCCGAGACGGTTCTGAATACACAATGATCCAGCCGCGAGGAGCCCTCCAAAAACTAGTTGCAAGCCTCACTGGTACGAGAATTGATTAGTCGATGAGTACTCCTGTCAGGGTTCGCTTTGCTCCTTCGCCGACCGGGTTCTTGCATGTCGGCGGGGCCCGCACTGCGCTTTTTAATTGGCTCTTTGCCCGGCATAACCAAGGCGTCTTTGTCCTCAGGATCGAGGACACGGACAAGAGTCGAGAACGTGAGGACGCAGTGGCTGTGATCTATGAGGGACTTCGCTGGCTTGGGGTTGAATGGGACGAAGGCGGAGACAAAGGAGGAAAGTTCGGTCCTTATTTTCAGAGCGAGCGGGGAGCAATCTACGAGAAGTATCTCAAGACTCTTGATAAAAAAGGGCAGGTATATGAGGACCAAGGCGCTATTCGCTTTCGTGCACCGCGCCGTCCGGTTGTGGTAGACGATATAGTCTGTGGAAGAATCGAGTTCGATCGCAGTATGGAACCCGATATGACCATCCGCAGACCGGATGGGTCGTGGATCTTCCATTTTGTTAACGTCGTGGACGATATCGAAATGAAGATATCGCACGTGATCCGGGGCGAGGACCACTTAACCAATACTTCCAAACACATCGCTCTTTACCAGGCGTTGGAGATCGAGCCGCCGCGTTTTGCCCATATCCCGTTAATTCTTAACCGAGATGGTTCCAAGATGAGCAAGCGCGATGAAGGATCGAGTCTCGCTACCTATATTGAGCAAGGGTACGCGCCGGAAGCGGTCCGAAATTATCTATGTCTGCTTGGCTGGTCGCCAAAAGACAATCGCGAGAAATTGGATATCGCGGAAACGATTCAGCTCTTTGATTTGGAGAAAGTGAATCGACGCAATGCGTCCTTCGATTTGGATAAATGTAACTGGCTGAATTACCAATACTTGGCGCAAATGCCGGTGCCGCGGTTTCGAGAATTAAGCCTGCCGTTTATTGAGAAGGCGGGGATTCAAGTCACGGATGAAGCTTATCTGACCGAGGTACTTAAGCTGGTTCAGGAGAAGATAAAATTACTGAAGGATGTCCCGGATTGGATCGGCTACTTTTTTACCGAGGATTACGACTACGATCCGGAGGCGGTGGCCAAGACCTTCGCCGGCGCCGGAGTGATGTCGCGACTCGGCAAGTTACGCGAAACCTATCAGTCGATGGCTGAGTGGAATGCGGAGGCATTGGAAAATGCGCTTAAGACCTTAGCTAAGAGCATCCCCTGCAAAACGGGCGAGCTAATCCATCCGGCGCGGCTGGCGGTGAGTGGGCGCTCATTCGGGCCGAGTCTCTATCACATGCTGGAAGTGTTGGGACGAGAGCGCGTGCTAACAAGGCTGGAGCGGACGATCGAGAAGTTTACTAAATAGGCCCGGAATCCAGATTAAAATCCGCAGATTACTCAGAACCTGTCGCGCCGAAGGCCTTGCGGAGGCGGATTACGCAGATTAGAAGGCAACGAAAGGCGAGAAGGTGTCGCGTATTCCAGATCGGAGTGGCGTTGCATTCGGCTTTCTTATCTTAACGCGGGTATCGACGCCATAAACCGGTTGCATTTAACGTGTTCGGAAAGCACGCCGGCGCCTGGAGGGGAGCCGCTTTCAAACGTTGCCAGTTCAAACCGCATAATCGCGCGAAAAATCGTGGTATGTACTTTCGACGTTCCGTAACAGGCGGCTCCCGAAAACGTCTCGACGCGTGAATTACTCGTACGGTGTTTGATCGTTGAGAGCAGACGTGGACACGAGGAGTTTTGGCAACATCAGGTGACGTTCGCGGGAGCCGCCTGCCAGGCATACGCGCAGTCTGGCACACCCGTTCTTCCAAGAATATCGGTTCAACTCAGGACGGGCCAAAGCGGCTCCCCTCCAGACGCTCGGCGTGCTTTCCGGCCTATCAGCATCGTCTGAACAGCTTCGGTCCAATCATAGGGCCGTCTAGGAGCCTTCCCGCCAACGTTCCCCAGGGCGTCGCGTCTCTCCCCACGACATACCTGAAAACAGTTTCCGAGTGTCGACATCCGTTTTAGCCGCGAAAGCTGAATGCCCGCCCGCATCGCTACGCGAAGCGTTGCGGGTGTGGCAACGCCCCGGCCTGGAATAGGCGGCACCTTCTCGCCTTTCGCTGCCTTCTAATCTGCGTAATCTGCGTAATCTGTGGATTTTAAATCTTCTGTGGCTTGGACTGTCGAGAAGTTGCAAGCACTGTTAGCCGGAGGTAACACTGCATGGTTTCGGCTGGCTGTGCTAGGCGATCCCGTGGAGCATTCGCTTTCACCGCAGATACAGAATGCGGCTCTGGAGGCCCGCGGCTTACCTTATCGATACGATCGGCTTCTGGTTTCACCGGCTCAGCTGGAGACAGCTTTTGGGTGTCTGCGAAAGCTCGGATCTATCGGTTGGAATCTGACCATCCCTCACAAAATCGCCGGGTACAGATTGGTTGATCGCCTTGACTCCGAAGCCGAATCCTTGGGCGCAATCAACACAGTGGTGAACCAGGATGGTAACCTGATCGGATTCAACACCGACGGTCGCGGCCTCCAAGCCGCGCTGGTCGATGCTTTTGGGCTCGACCTCGCTAAATCCAAGATTGCCTTGCTGGGAGCCGGGGGCGGGGCAGGACAGGCGTCGGCGCGTTTCTTGGCGAATCTGAGACCGGAAAGGCTCTCGCTGGTTAACCGTACTGTCGAAAAAATGGACGGGCTTCGTCATGAATTGGGGGCGAATTCCGATGTGACTTTTTGGGATTTCAACCAACTTGCACAGGTTTTCCTGGAAGCAGACTTAATCATCAATGCGTCATCGTTAGGACTCACGAACGCGCCCCTGGATTGGGACCCGAATTGGGTGCGTCCAGAACATCGTCTATTCGATATGGTTTACCGTCCGCAAGGAGATACGCCGCTGGTAACCTGGGCAGGACAGAACGGAGTCCCAGCAGTGGATGGCCGCCTGATGTTACTGCATCAAGGCGCTTTAGCCTTTGAACATTGGTTTGGCCAACCCGTCCCATTAGCCGCGATGCGCCAGGCGCTTATGGGGAGGTAGGGGCATGAGTTTCGAGAACCGGGTGGTGAGCCCGTTGGATCCACCGCGAAGTGGTGACAGAGATTTAAGCTCCGGGCATCTTAGCCCTTGGTCTGGTGCTTGGACATTTTTGGGCTTCGAGAAACAGCTCCGTAGGAGCGAAATCTTTATAGCTATCGGCGTATCAATTAGCGGATAGCTCCGTAGGAGCGGCATATGGGGGGTTTTGCGAGGCTTCTGCTTGGCTTTTTGGCGCTCTAAACATGGTGTGCCTTGAACTGCCCAGCGATCGACGGTTGACGCGCCTGGCGTTTGCAGGATCACAACCCGATGTCGCTCCTACGGAGCTAACCGCAATTGGGGGTATCGATAGCTATAAAGATTTCGCTCCTACGGAGCTGGGCATGGCATCGGCTGAATCAAGCTCGTAAACGGGATCAAGTTTTTCAATCCGGCAGCCACCACGGCAGCCGCCGGACTAGGCTAAGACCCTTCCGGCGCTTTGCGTCCCCCGTGCCGCTCGCCCGACTCCCCCGACCGCAGGCTCCCTGGGAAAGCCGACCGTTCATCGACCAGTCCCCGAGCACCCACCGTTTTGCTTGCCTAACAAGCCAAAATTGGGCAAAAATGGGACGCTGTGGTAAAGTAACGCGCTGGACGAATCTTGATGACTGGATAACAGGTTTAAGCTACCGGGCACTTCTTTTTTGTGATTCAAAATTTGTTGAAAATCGCCCGCGAGAGTCATTGCACTGACGTCCGCGCCTGCGAAGAAATCCTGCAAGGAGCCGCCGAGGATCAGAGGTCTTTGATCCGCGCTATTCTCGATGCCCGGGTCGTGGATGAGGCGAAATTCCTGCGCGCCGTGAGCGGCTGGCTGAAAATTCCTTGGTGGGAAGAAGCGATCAATTCCGTGGCTGCGCCCCTGCGCGAAAAAATACCAGCTCGTGTCGCGCTGCGGCACCAGATCGTGCCTCTGAGACTCGAGAACAACACGGTTTGGATTGGCCTGTACGATCCGTTTGATCTAGTGGCGCGTCAGGCCTTGGCAGCCGCAGTGGATCAGAAGATCGTTTACAACATGCTGACCAGGACCCAAATCCTGCAGGCGCTAAGGCAAGGGTACGGAATCGGCGCAGAAACGTTTGAGGCGCTCCTGGAAGGCCGGGCAAACGACACTGATGGCCCGGACCTGAGGCAGGAGACTAACGTTATCGACATGGACGATTCGGAAGCGTCCGTCGTGAAATTTGTTAACCAGATTCTGCGCGAGGCGTTAGAGCAGCGGGCAACGGATATCCATTGGGAGCCGGTTGCGGACGATCTGCGGATTCGCTACCGGATCGATGGCGTTCTCCACGAGGTACCGGTTCCGGCGAATATCCGTGTACTGCAGGCTTCGGTTATTTCACGTTTAAAAGTGATGGCTCGCCTGGACATTGCCGAGCGCAGGTTGCCGCAGGACGGACGTATCAATCTTGAGTTGGATGGGCAACCGATCGACGTCCGCGTAGCCACCATTCCGTCGGTAACCGGCGAAAGCGTTAGTCTCCGGCTTTTAGGTCAAGAACGGTTTACCTTCGATCGTTTAGGGCTCGATCCCGATTCTCGCCACAAGATCGAACATCTCTTGTCGCTACCCAACGGCATCGTGCTGGTGACTGGCCCAACCGGTTGTGGTAAGTCGACTTCTCTTTACACGTTTCTCTCCAGTTTAAACACAAAGGAACGGCGCATTGTCACCGTGGAGGACCCGGTGGAATATCAGCTTCCCGGCGTGATACAAATCGCGGTTAAACCTGAAATTGATCTGACGTTCGCGAACGGATTGCGCAGCATTCTTCGAGGTGATCCCAACGTGATTATGGTGGGAGAAATGCGCGACCGGGAAACGGCTGAGATTGCTATTCGCGGCGCGCTTACCGGGCACTTGGTATTTAGCACGTTGCACACGAACGATGCGATCGGAGGTATCACTCGTCTGCTGGATATGGGGATCGAGCCGTTCCTGGTGGCAAGCTCTGTTCGCGCATTTATCGCTCAACGATTGGTGCGCGTCCTTTGTACGCGGTGCAAACAGCCAGGCGAGTACTCTTTTGAATATTTTCGAAAGGTCGGGTTCGCTCCGGATAGAGACCATGTTCCCTACGCTGCGGTGGGATGCCATGCTTGCCGTAACACTGGCTACCAAGGCAGAGCTGCCATTTACGAAATCTGTATGGTCTCGCCGCATATTCAGGACATGATCGTTGCGGGCAAAGCGGCGTCTGCCCTGCGCGCAGCGTCTGTCGACGAAGGAATGGTGCCGCTCCGACAGTATGGTTGGACCAAGGTGTATGAAGGTGTTACTACCATCGAAGAAGTGGCTCGGGTAACCGCCTCAGACCTCGAGATGGCCGAGGAATAGCTAGCGCATGAGAAGTGAGACGTGAGAGGTGAGAAGTGATTGGCGGTGTTACGTGCCGGCCGTCTAAGCTGAACGAAACGAATCGTACCGAAGGATTTTTATGATCTCTAACAAGCTCGGCGTTTCCAATCGTGCCGCTGAAGTCGTCACCTCTCACTTCTCACTTTTCACTTCTCACCTCTCACATAGCGACCCGTGATAGGGAGCTAACTATGCCGGTATTTGTTTTCGAGGCAGTAAACCGAGGAGGGAAACGAGTTCGCGGAGAACTGACGGCCCAAAGCCGGGCGGACGTCTTCAAAAAACTCGATGTCGATCGGCTTCAGCCAATCAAGATCGAGGAAAAGGACGGGGTAAATGGCAAGAAACAGGCGGTTGCCGAGCGGGCGGCTGCACCGACGAAAATCCGTCTTTCCCGGAGCCAGATTATCCGGTTCACAGAAGAGCTAAGTGACCTGCTGGATGCGGGTTTGCAGATCGATCCCGCTCTGCAAGTAATGGAGAAACGTAAAGAACTCTCTGCTCTGAAGAACGTAGCAGGAGCGCTGCGGAACTATGTTCGGGAGGGCAGCAGCCTCTCTTCTGCGATGCGTGCAGTCTGCCCGAGTTTCGGCGAGTTGTACTGTAATCTGGTCGCGGCAGGAGAAGTGAGCGGATCGCTGCCGCAGCTTTTGCGTCGGCAAGCGCAGTTCCTGGTTACGATCAGTGACCTTCAAGGAAAAGTTTTTTCAGCTTTAACCTATCCGGCGATGATCTTTGTGGTTGGGATTGCTTTGATCTTCATTTTCATGACCTATTTGGTCCCACAGATCACCGTCCTTTTCGAAAAGACGGGAAAAGAGATTCCGCTATTGACCCGGTTACTGATCCAAACCAGCGGGTTTATGGCGAATTATTGGTGGGCGATCCTGGGAACTGTCGCATTGCTCACTGTCGGATTTTGGCAGTTAATCCATACGCCGGGAGGCCGCCGCTGGTGGCATCAAACTGCGCTCGGACTCCCTGTAGTCGGGGGCGTGCTTCGCGGACGTTTCTACGCTCAATTCGCTCAAACGCTGGCGAACTTGGTTCAGAATGGTCTTCCTTTGCTGAATGGGCTGCAGCTAGTGAGAGGAGGCACAGGCAATGAACACTGGCAGACGCTCATTCAAAAGGTAACGGACTATGTGGGCGAAGGCGGATCTTTTTCGAGAGGATTAGAGAAGCTGACCGATTTTCCACCGATGTTTATCGACATGGTCGCCGTCGGCGAGCAAACCGGTCATCGGGCTAGGGCGCTTGATAAGGTCGGGCAGAAGTATGACA
>JAFAHI010000588.1 GCA_019237325.1 Verrucomicrobiota bacterium
ATTCCTAAGCGGTATTTTTCCGGATCATCTCACGCTATTTGCGGCGCGCCATCAATCCAGGTTCTCGGCCAAACGAACCTTGAAAGATTACGAACAGCAGGGGAGCCGGTTCTTTCGGGTGGCGGCACAGGAAACCGATCAAAGCCGTTGGCGACCGGCCATGGGAACGTTAGCGGAAAAGTTCACGTTGGCGCGCTGGGCGCTAAACACCCTCAGCGATCGCTATCTCAAGGCTCAACGCGAACATTATTTTCGGTCGCCGAACTCGGACAATTGATCGCAAATCAATTTGGCAAATTTGCGAAGTTCCCATCTCAAAGGGGTTTACAAAAAGCTGCAGCGGTGAGACTCTCGATTGGCTTCCTGTAGAATGTACGAATCGATCATATCGGCGTGTCAAGTAATGGACACTTTAGGGCTTCCTCGGGCGGTGGCGGATTTTGGTTCGGATCGTTTTATTTTCGCGAACAGCGCGTTTTTACGGGTAGCCGGTCTTAAGGATGAGATGCTTCGGACCCTACCTCTTTCCGAAGTAGTCAAGATGCATGTCGGGTCTCTAGCCTGGAACACCGGCCAACTAATCCCGATTTCGGTCGAATCATACGATCAAGGCTTTATTATTAGAGGGCACGCCGTCTTTGGTGACAACGGGGTCCTGTATTTGATGGTGCCGCTGTTTGGCGATCCGAGCGCGGATTTCGAATTGGGCAGATCAGTCGGGAAAGAACAGGAGCGGCAGCGGCTGTCGCGCTACGTCTACGAACGTCTGGTGCCGGAGTTAAAGTCCGCCATCTCATCGATTGAAGCGGCTCGCCGCCATTCGCGAGATGAAAATAATCAGTCCGAGGCAGAGTTTGAAAAGGTCGCCGAGAATCTCACCGGCCTGCTTCAGGCGACGCGTGCCGAGCTCCTACAAGAGCCTGAGCGACCCGTCACGATCGAGACAGCCTAGCTGCTTATCGCTGTTAGGTCGCGGAAGCCCGGTGAAAGCTCGCTGCGACGCGGTGGGCGTGGCGATCGCGTTCGGAGTTCTTGTGTCCGAAGTCTTAGCGGATTCAGTTTCTCCGAAGCCAATTCAGTTTCCTCTAACCATCATCCACGCCCATCTTTATCTACCGATGGCGTTGGCCGGCCAATCCAAACAACATTGGTGGCTGGTTGATACCGGTTCGCCGTGGTCTTTGGTGAACATTGAGCACGCCAAACAGCTGGCTCGCTCCACTCCGGGTATCGTCCAACAATCGGCGACGGTGGCGGGCAAAAAATGCGCGATTCTCGTCAACATACGCACCAAAGTGGGCGGGTATCCGATGGGACTGTTCGATTTTTTCGAAGCTTCACTTTCCGGAATGATCGCCGGAAATCGTGCAACCGGAGGCAAGTACGGTGACAGTTTTGAAGCCGGTGGCGTTTTGGGAGTTAACTTTCTTGCGCGGCACCGGGCGCGGTTGGATTTCCGTTCTCAACGACTGTCCTTTCGCGATGGCACCGAAGCGGCAACGGCTGAACGAGCCAGATTTGAAAGGGAAGGCTACACTTATGTGCCCGTCCAACTGACTGGAATCGGCCGAATCGAGGCGATTGGGTCGGTTGGTGCAACCAGCTACAGTTTTCTCATCGACTCCGGGTCTCCCCAAACAATTCTGCAATCAACGATCAACGAATCGGTGTGGCGTTTTGGATGGAAGAGCGGCAGCGTATACTTCGCGCTCGGACAAACCGCCCAGGTGTTCGCCGGACGGCTGCCGGGGTTTAAATTAGGGACCCAAGATATCAGCGGTAAAGTGGTCCAATTCGCCGCCATTCCTAACCTGCAGACCGGGTTCACCCATCCTCTCGGCGGGATTATTGGAGAGGATTTTCTCTGGGCGTACCAAGCGGTTCTCGATATTGGCGGCGGCGCTCTTTACCTGAAGCCGCAGCCGTAACGAACTGCACAGAACAACCGCGGATGAACGCAGATAGACGCAGATTAAGGCAAAACAGCGGTGAACGCGACGGACACGAATAAGTGGCGAGGAATTCACCCGCGATGATCGGCGTTTCCTAATCTGCGATTTTGCTCTCGGTTCTTTTAGCCTGGTTGATTCCAGCCTCGTCCCCAATCACCAAAAGCTTCCCAGCCCGAATCAGTTACTGCGACCGTGTCCTCCAACTTTACGAACCCGACGTCCGGATGTTTCAAAGAGGTTTCAATCGAGAGGACCATCCCGGTTTCAAGCGGTCGCTTGGCATATTTGTCGGGATAAGGAATCGGTCCGCTAGCAGTCAGTCGAGGCGCTTCGTGCGCGATTAATCCCATACCGTGGGCAACGAAATGCATATCTGCGCAATGCGGGCAGGTTTCCAAAGCCTTGAGAGCGAAATTGTAGATTGTGCCGCCGAGAGCTCCTGCTTTGATCGGGGTTCGTGCTGCGGCCTGAACCGAACTAACTTCATCCAACAATTCCTTCATCAGCGCAGTAGGTTCTCCTAACACTCCCATTCTGGCCATATCGGCTAGATAACCGTGATATTGTCCGCCGGTGTCGATCGAGATGATCTCGCCGTTCCCAATCCTTCGGCTGGAGGGTCCGCGGCCGAAGGTTGGACCTGTCGCGATCAGGGTAAAATCGTAATCGAGACCTCTGGACGTTTCTTCAAGCCGTAAATGTTCGACGATGTCTGTCTCTATCATCCCTTCTCGCAGCCAAAGAAGCGTGGCCACCATCGAGTCCACGATGGCCGCGGCCGCTTTTCGTAACTGGTCGAGTTCTTCGGGAGTCTTAGCCGCTCGTAGTTCCTCCAGAACTTCCGTGCTATCTACAAACGTCGCGCCGGGTAGCTCGGCTCTCAATTTCTCCCATGCGTTCGCGGTCCAGAATTCGAGTTCCAGGCCGATCTTAGGAGCTTTTATCCCGAGCGATCTTACGTATTGACCAGCAATTCGCGCCGCCTCGGTCGAAGTCCAAGCTTCGGTTGAAATCCGTTCAGGCCAGAATGGAAACACTTCGATGCCCCAAGCTTCATCTCCGCTTCCGACGTAGAACGATTGGCCGAAGTGCCCCTTCACATACCCAAGTACCGGCAAGTATCGCCCTAGGCCGATTGTATCTAGGTGTTCGAAAAAATAGTAGCGATACCCACCCAACAGGTATTGCAGGTTGTGTTTCGATGTGACCAAGAGCAAATCAATGCCTGATTCATCGAGCAGGGTATCTAGTTTAGCGGCTGAGAAAGGGGTCGATTGCATAGCATTGAGAACTAAACGTATTCCCGGTTCCAGTCTGAATCCATGAGGTGTTTGTTGTTTGCAGTCACTTAGGACTTTGTCCGGTAGGCATTGTTGGACTTATTCCGAAGGGATGGAGATCGGTAGGGCGAAGAACTCGGCGCGCCAACGGCTCGGCAGCTCTATCGAGTCTACGCGCCGGTTTTGAGCCGGGGCCGTGGATGCGGTTTCTCATTTGCGCGTCATACAAAGGCGATGCGTTTGCGTGGGTCTCCGTCCCAGGCGAGAACAAATCCCACCCGAGCGGCTCAAAACCGGCGCGGACAGCCGCCACAACAAATAATGTCCTCGGCGCGCCGAGTTTTTCGCCCTACCGGTCTCCATCCCTTCGGGATAAGTCCTCAATCTCGCTCAGGACGAACTGAAAACCTACTGTTGGTCATGATCCACCCGGCCATTCCACGGTCGGAGACGCGGGAGCCGTCGAGGCACATTGGCGCAAAACTCGGCGTACTCGTCCCCGAATTTCCTCCGGAGAGTGGGCTCCTCGTAAGTAACAACAAACAGGTGAGAAACGAGGCAACCGAGCGCAGCATACAATACCAGCATGAGATTTCCGAGAATCATGCTTTGACCGAGAATCGCACCGACCACAGCCACATACATCGGGTTACGGACGTAACGATAAAAGCCGGTCACCACCAGATACCGGGTCGGCGAGACGGGCGCCGGCGTGCCAAGGCCTTGAAGCGCAAAACGCGCAAATGCCTCTAAAAGGAGCAGAATGCTCCCCGCTAGTATCAGAATCCCAAGCAGTCGAACGAGCAAAAAACCAGGTGGCATTGGTTGAACTTTCCAATTGGAGATCCACTAAGGGATCAGTCCGACGACGGTGCCGGGCGCCACAACTGGGAACAGCACCGAACCCAAAATGGCGCGCGCTCTGGAGCTGACAGTTTTCATCGGTGGCCCCGACCTTCGTTGAAACTATTCGGCGGATTTCTAGTAGTAACGGATAGCGACAAGATCGGTCTACTATGAAGCAATCACTTAGAGCTTTACCTCTGCCAAGTCCAGAAGCTCGGACCCGATATCTGGTGATGGCATTGGTGGCATTGGCACTGGCCTCGATCCTGTTCGCTATGCCGTTGTACGCCTAGCCAGGCGCTTCGCGTTTGGCGTTTGGCGTTTGGCGCTCGTGCTCGTGCTCGTGCTCGAACGTGGTTGCTAGCAAAAAAGGACTGCCAACCCAATTGGAGGTGCCTTCCCGGAACTGCGCCGTGCGTTCGCGGGCTGAGCATGCTTTGAAGGGCAGCTACTGCTATTCAATTTTCACCGATGGACAACCGGCCATCCGATCATTAGAGGTATTTATGCCTACACCCGAAGTTGTCCTCTGTAGTCCAGTCCGAACTGCGATTGGCGCGTTCAACGGGTCGCTTAAGACCATCCCTGCCACCGAACTGGGCTCGGTGGTGGTGCGAGAAACCTTGCAGCGGGCGAAACTGGATCCAGGGGCCGTCGAGAGCGTGGTGATGGGTAATGTCATCCAGGCCGGCAATAAGATGAACCCGGCGCGGCAAGCCGCGATTAATGGAGGGATTCCGGTGTCGGTTCCCGCGATGACAGTGAACCGGGTCTGTGGCTCGGGAGCTCAAGCAGTCGTGACCGCTGCTCAGCAAATTAATGCCGGTGAGATCGAACTCGCGATTGCCGGTGGCCTGGAAAATATGGATCGAGCGCCCTATCTGATGGATAGCGGTCGCTGGGGGTATCGAATGGGCCCGGCTGAGATCCATGACAGCATGCTGCGTGATGGGCTGGATGATGCTTTCTCGGGAAAGCACTCAGGCTGGCATACGGAGGATCTAGTTACGTATGCAAAGTTAAGCCGGGAAGCGCTGGATCGTTTTGCCGAGCGCTCGCAGCGGCTTTTTAGCCAGGCTCAGAAAGCCGGTAAGTTCCAGGATGAGATCGTCTCAGTAGAAGTTCCGGGAAAGAAAGGGACGGTCACCTTTGATCAAGATGAAGCGCCGCGCCCGGATACCACTTTGGAAGTGTTGGCTAAGCTGCGTCCGGCGTTCCGCGAAAATGGGGCGATTACGGCGGGCAATGCTCCCGGACTTAATAGCGGCGCGGCGGCGATGCTTGTGGCTGACCGCGCGGTTGCTGAGGCAAAGTCGCTGACACCGGTTGCTCGTCTGGTTGCTTACGGCGTAGCCGCAGTCGAGCCCGGCATGTTTGGATTAGGCCCGGTTCCAGCCGTTAAAGAGGCGCTGGAGCGAGCGGGCTGGAAACTAGGCACTGTGGAACGAATCGAGATCAATGAAGCATTTGCCGCCGTCCCTCTAGCTATTGCCAGGGAGCTCGATCTTCCGGAAGACATCATCAATATCGAAGGAGGCGCTATCGCTCATGGGCACCCGATCGGAGCGACTGGTGCTATTTTGACGGTGCGCCTGCTACACTCGATGAAACGGGACGGCTTGAGCCGCGGCATCGTCACGCTCTGTATCGGCGGCGGGCAAGGCATCGCCTTGGAGCTCGAGATGCTGTAGGTTCGAGCCATGCGTTCGCGATTCGCGAGGTCGCCCAACGCCAAATGCCGAAAGCAACACGGACATTATGAGGTACTATCTGATGGCGGCAGCTTTCTGCGGCTGTTTCGCTATCTGGTCGACCGACGTTAAAGCCAACGTGCGAGTGGAGTACGTGCATCCAGAAAATTTTACGGATGTCTCGTTTCGGAGCATGACCCACGGGGCCGCTGAAGAACGCCTGGAGCGGGAGTTGACTAAGACGATTGAGGCGGCGTCAGCTCAATACTTGAGCAAATATCAGCTCGACGTGCAAATTGTGGATGTTGCTATGGCGGGGCGCGAGGCGTTCGAAAAACCAGGGTTGAACTCGGATCTTCGGATCCGGCACGAATTGGGGAAACCGCCAAGAATCTCGGTTCAATACCAGGTCAAGGATCCGCGCGGACATATTCTTGCCCGGGGCGCCTGGGTGTTAACCAACCTCAATTATCAGTGGGGTTACGCTGACTCAGACCAACTCGACACGCTTTATCCGGAGAAACAACTTCTGCGTGACTGGATCCGCGGCTTACCGCGGGAACTGAGGTGGCGAAGTGGCGGAAACCTGGAGCGCTGCCTCATTTGCGAGGCCGCCTAAATAGTGAAGACGCTGGACTTGCTAACTTCGACGCTTGGAAAACCGCAGACCATTCGGGAGATCACAAGCGGATCTCGCCTGATAGCAGCGGTTGGACGTTGGCGTCATCCGGCAGCCTGCGTCAACCTAAGCGATATTGATACCGTCCAACTTGTCTTCAACGTGTCGGGTGGACAGGAGGTCGAGTTGGGGAATTGTGACCGATCGCTTCGTCGCCCAATCCGCGCAGGCACTATCGGAGTGGTGCTTCCTGGAAATCCGACCCGCGTAGCAATCAATGGAAGGGCGGATATCATTCAAATCATTGTCACTAAACAGGTGCTGGAGGCAACCCGGAGACCCGACGCTGTCTCCAAAGTAAACCTCCACTTGTGCGAGTCACATCTACAGGCTGCTGGCGCTCAAGCGCTCGTTGCGCTCGCAAACGGACGCCGGAATACACGCACCGAGCTAGAGAGGATCGTCCGATACGTGATTCCCTGGTTGGCGGCATTAGCGAACCGGCGCTCATTTTCGTTTGTCCAGGGAGGGTTGTCGCCAACTGCTCAGCGGAAGGTCCGCGCACTAATGGGCGACCGCCTGCAGTTAAATGGATGTTCCCCGCTGAACTTGGCTGAACTTGCTTACGCCGCGGGCTTGAGTGTCCACCACTTTGTCAAAGCCTTCCACCACACGGAAGGCGAGACGCCCTACGCGAGTGTGATCGCCCGTCGCTTAGATCTCGCGCTATCTTTGCTGCTGCAACCCCGTGCACGAGTAGATTGGATCGCCGAGCAAACTGGTTTTTCGTCTCCGTCGCATTTCGTAAGCTCTTTTCGCGCGCACATGGGCATAACTCCGGGTGCCGTGCGCGACGCAGCAAGTGCCTGACGATAATCCCGGCCCTGATTCAGGGCTTGCCGGAAAACCGCTATTTCTTGATACCGGTCTCGCGCGAAGGGCCTTAGCTCTTTGGAAAAGCTATGTTTATACAAATCGCAAAATGGATGGTCGCGCTTGTCGCGCTCTATGGGTTTGGCGGCCTGATCGCAGACGCTGTTGTGCCAGCAACATCTCGGCAGCATCTTTGGAATCCAGCTTGGCCGCCGCACGCGAAGTTTCATAACGGCCAAACGATGTTGATGGGCATCTTCGCCGGCTCGCTGTCTTTGTATATCCTCTTTGCCTGCGGACCGCTCACACTGCGGATGTTCTTGCTCGCAACGGCAGCAGCGGCAATGTACTGGGTGTCCGCGGCGCTCGCGCCTCTATTCCCGGGCACGGCTTGGTACGACCCTGAATTTAAGGAAACCTCCAGGCGGCCATTCGGGCTGAGTCCTCAACAGATTCTCACTTACGGTCTGTGCGGTGTTCTAGCTGTTGCTATCTCCCTGGTGCTGATCTGAAAATCAGGGAACGCGCTGTTTCACGCCGAGCTGGCTTTACTGCTTATTCGACTTTCGGCTTGTGTGACCGCGCGTTCGCAAGGCGAGGACGCTTCAGAACGCGAAGCGCAAACCGAACCGCGTCGTCATAAAGTTGTTCTTGGCCTCATTTACAAAGTTATATCTGAAGTCTGAAAACAGTCCGATGTGCGGAGTGAAGCGGTACTCAAGTCCCGCCCCAGCATCTCCAAGAACCTCATCATCCGTATTGCGGCGATTCAATGTTTGGGCATGTCCAAAAGTCGCGACGCGGGTAAACACATTATTTGAATTAAATACCCCACCAACGCCGCCGAATACGTACGGCGCGAGATGAAAATTGGGATATCTGACATCAAGAGGGTAGCGAAGAATCACATTTCCGGTCACCGTCGACCCGAAGAAATCACCGGGAGTCTCGTTAAAGAAATTCCCATCGACCGAAAAGCCTAGATATCGCAGCAGGAAGTATTGACCGTCAATACCGCCTCCCCAGGCGTGGTTTCCGATTGCACGCACGTCATCGTTGCGTGTCCAATCGTAAGCTGCAAAAAGTCCGATACTGAATTCGTTAGCCCGAAAGTAACTCTCCGGTGGCGGCGGCGCTGGGGCGACTTCCTTCGAACTAGAGACGGGTTCCCCGCCGGAGGCGGGTAAGGCATGCGAAGCGATGGCGAAGATAGTTAAGGCGAGAACTCTTTTCATAGTAAACGACATCCTTGTTGAATCGATCACGATTGCAGGAGCGTGATCGTCGCCAGTTCGCCGCCGGAAGCAGCAACGGACGTCTCTTAATCGGTTTAAATGCGGGGAAGCTGAAGACAGTTTCTGAGGTTCTCTTCCCGGCGTCGGGTCGGTAACGCGGCCCTCTTTTCTATGTTCAACCGATCAAATAGCCGCCATCGACCGGCAGAATCACGCCGGTGATAAACGCAGCTGCGGGTGAGGAAAGAAAAATCACGGCGCCAGCGATATCGTCTGGTTGACCCCATCGTTTCATCGGGGTGCGCTCGACGACCATCGCGTACAGATTCGGGTCATCCCGCAACACCTGAGTGAGCGGAGTCGCAATCCAGCCCGGAGCGACTGCGTTGACCCTGATGTTGTGCGGAGCCCAGGCGACAGCGAGACTTTTGGTTAACTGGGCCACCCCACCTTTGCTTGCGGCGTAGCCGGGCGCTAGTCCAGCGCCGAAAAAACTGTACATCGAAGCCACGTTGACGATCGCACCGCCCTGCTTGAGCAAAAGCGGCTTACAAGCCGTGCACATCCTCATGGAGCCAACGAGATTGACATCAACGACCGTTTGAAAGTTCTCGGGCTCGAACTCAGCGGCTCTTCGGATAATACCGGCTGCATTCACCAACACATCAAGCTCGCCCAAGCCGGCAACCAGGTTTTCAATGCTTTTGGGGTCTGAGACATTCAGCGGCGCTACGTTAATCTTGGCATTCAAAGTAGCGCTCGGCTTTGCCTCTGGCAGACCCGCGGCGATTACCCTGCAGCCGGCCTCGAAGAACCCGTTCGCGATGGCGGCGCCGATACCGCTGGTGCCACCCGTGACCAAAGCCGATCTTCCGGAGATATCGAACATGGTTAAAAGAATCTTGAACAGAAGGTCTCAAAGGTCACGGAGAATAGTGGTGGGGGGCGGCTGGGGATTTACCGGCCGAGTCGGGGTGGCTGAAAAGTAAAGCGTAAGCAGTAAGCAGTAAGCAGTAAGCAGTAAGCAATAAGCAATAAGCAGTTCGGATTTGTGATCGTCGAATACCGAATACCGTCTTACTGTTTACCGTTTAGCTTACTGCTTACTGCTTACTGCTTACCGGTTCGTTTTGGAGCGCTATGAAGTTCATTGTTGTTGGCATTGGCTTTTGGGGAAGAAAATGGATTGAGCTTCTGCAGACTTTTCCACGCGCCTCG
>JAFAHI010000633.1 GCA_019237325.1 Verrucomicrobiota bacterium
TTTATGAGTGGCTACGATTTGCCCTGGGGGCAGATCATGGCCACCGGAACCATGATTGCCCTTCCGGTAATCATCTTCAGTATCATCGTTTCAAGGCAGTTTGTCCGCGGATTGACGATGGGCGCGATTAAGTAGTAACCGCCGGTACAAGGCTCGGTGTTCGCGCTCATGGACTCTGATATCCCGTCGGGACGTAATGAGTAGTGGCTGACTGATCTCGCCGAAGTCCTGGCACGGATGTCGGACTGTGCCGCGAAGCGGCTATAGAAAACAGCCCAGGGTTTTAACCCTGGGTCAGCCGGTTATTAAGAGGTGCCCTGAAAGTGGCACCCGATGTTCGGCGCGGTGGGAGAATAACACCCGGGAATAGCCTAGATACGCGCCTCGGCCACCACTTTCAGGGCGGATTTGCGTTGCGCAAAACCCAGGGCTGAAGCCCTGGGGGCTATAATGTATAGCCGCTTCGCGTCATTCAGCAGCTACAGACAAGGCTTGCGCGGTCCTATTATATAACATACACGCGTATTGTTATTGACATAAATCATCGCTCGATATAACACTCCATCATAATGTTACTTGTACTGCCATTTCTGCTCTTATTCGACTCATCAGCAGCGATGGCTAACGGTCTCGGCGAAAACCTGCTCACCTTTGTCCAGAACGCGGTTCCCGAAGGTCGGATCGTTTTTTGCGGAGAAGTAGACTCCAACGAAACGGCCTATGATTTGTTTGTCCTTGAGCACGAAGCTGCACGCGGCGTTCTGGTGATAACCGGCGGCTCTACCGATCCGTTCGGCAGATCGCCCCAGGTCCTGTTCGCCGATACCTCTTTCGACGTCGCGCTTTCTCAAACCCTGATCCCTCCGGAAGTACTCTCCGAGTTCTATGCTCTGCTGGGAATAACCCGATCGCCATCAATTGAGGCAGCCGTCACCGCACCCGCCGAGGATATTTACCCCGTTGGCGCCGCGCTTAACACCGTGTTAGGCCCGATCTCCGGCTTCACTTTCCGATCGAACAGCACCCTAGGAATCCTGCAAGAGTTGGAGCGATCGAATGCGATTCCCGTCAGCCCGAGCGCCGCACCCATCGGCTCGGTCTTGGTATGTCCAACGATTTACGCTCCAACCGGCCCCGTGTCATTAGGCTCAGTGGTTATTCTCGGGTCCGACCACCAGGTGTACGGCCCTGATTTCAGAAAAGGCGGTACGTGGACTTGTTTCGGCAGGCTCGAGAACTGGATCGAGAAATATGGCGCGCAAAACCAGCTGTTCGGGTTCCTGCTTCGAGCCTGTCCTGAACGAGCATCAACTTAAACGCTAGAAGGGAAACAGTGCGATCTGCCCTCACCTGGAACTTCGTTATGCTGCTCATCGCGACTATTTCCGGGTGCGATGATAGCATCAGCTCGCCGAATGGCGGGGCTTCCGGTACCCCGACCCAAAACGATCTGACGCAGGGCCAGCAAATTGGGAACGCAGTATCCGGAAACCAGTCATTTGGCAATGCCAGCAGTGGCGCTGGTTTTGGTTCCCCTCAAGACACCGGTCAATTCGGTGCAGCGGCATTCACCTCCGATAGTCTAGCCAAGATCGATACCGATGGGGACCCTTCCGAGCAAGGGTATGACCAGACTTGGAACGCTCAAACCTCCGGCCAGATTGATGGCCAGCCAGTAGATTCTGCAGACTACGCTTACGTCGTCATGTCACAGGGACAAATGGCAGCGAGCGGGGCTCAAATCGGCGATTGGGCACTCGTCACTAACAACGAAACCGGGCAAAGCATGTGGGCCCGCGTTGAAGATGTAGGTCCGCCAGGCGGAACCGGAGAAATTTCGGAGGCATGCGCCACCGGTGTTGGCATCCAGTTCCAAAGGAACTCTAACACCGTTGGGAACCCGAGCGTAACCGTCCAAGTTTATTCCGGTACCAAATCCATCTCAGGTGGGGGCAACTAATAACAGAGAAACTAACAAATGCGAACTCGACTAATCAGCGTACTAGCAACTGCACTCATAACGAACTTCGGCTGGGCCGAAAGCACACTCGAACTTAAGCAGATACCGGCGCCCGATGGCGCGTACGTCATAGAAATCAGCGATGCAATCCGAGTGGTAAACTCCGGAAGCTCGAGCTCGCTAACGCTGGCGAGTAACTTAGAAGGCGTTCATCGCGTGGACGCGAAATGGTCACCTGATTCCCGCCGAGTAGTCGTTGTGATTAGCTACGCCCGAGGGTCAGGAGTGGAAGCGGCTTATATCGATGAAAGCGGCTGGCATAAGGCGCTGCAGCCGGACACAGACCTACCGACCGATGAGTTAGCTCGACAAGCTGGAGCAACGGGCAGACTAGTCTCTCAATCGTGCCGGCTAGGAGATTGGCTCGATTCGCGGCGGATCAGGGTAACCGGGGAGTTGATCTTTTCCGGACAAAAAAAGGTGCCGTACGAGTACACGCTAGTCTTCACCAGCGAACCGGGCCATCTCGATCGTGGAGGATTCGAGGAGGGGGTCATTAAAGGTGTCGAATACCACGTTCGATAGCTCCTTCGACGCGCTTGATGCTTGCTCAGGCCAGGCCTATCTGAGGATCTCGTGTTTGGTGGACCGGGCCAGATATACTTTGCTGGCCTCATCGAAGACACGATCAACCGTGATCTTCTGCATGCACACGTTGTTGGTGCACGAGCTCTGGCGATTATTGTAAGCGTTAACGCAGGGGCTGCACGCCAGCCCCTGCCAAATCGTGATCGCGCGAGGGGTCCGGGCGCCAAACAGCGCCGGCGTTTCCGGGCCAAACAGCGTTAGCGTATGAACTTGAGTCATGGCCGCAAAATGAGCAGGACCGCTGTCATTGGTGATCAGCAATTCAGAAAGCGTGTAGAGCACCAGTAGCTGCCGCAATGTTGTTTTTCCTGCGAGTGAGAAGCAGCGAGGCGATCCGATCTCCTGGACCATGGCTTCAATCGGACCCGCCTCATCGGGAGCCCCGGTAAGCCCGATATAGATCTCCGGGAACGCGTCCAACAGGCGGCGGGCGAGCGACACGTACCGGTCCGCAGGCCATTTACGCAGAGGCAATAGGTCGCTCGCGTTCGGATTTAGCAACACAATTTGCGGTTCGCCATCATTACCCGTCTCCCGCTGGAGCAGACTGCGGACTTGCTCCTGCTCGCTGGCTGCAGGCGCAAAATCGGGGACCCATTTCTCAATTTGAGGCACCGGGATAGATAACTTACCTGAACGCGGTACTGGTTGTTCGAGTGCCGCCACCATCAACAGAAAGATTTGGCTCGTATGTAGATAAGGATTGTACGATAGCCGGTGCGTCATCAGGTCGCCACGATAAGGACCGTCCCCAAAGAAAGTGTGAAACCCAACTCGTTGCCGGGCACCGGACAGGAAGGTCAGGACCGCCGATCCGCGGGAGAAAAATTCCAGATCCACCGCTGCGTCCAGCCGTTCTCGCCGGACACGCATCAGGGCACGTAAGGCTTGCCAGGCGAGCTCTAACGGCTGCTTATGCCGAATCGTGATCACGTTTTCGTGCGGAATAATCCCCATCGCATCGAGAATGAATCGGTTTTCTTCGAAAACCAAAAAGAACACGTTTTCGCGACCCACAACTTGTATGGCTCGCGAGATGGCGGGATATGCAAGTACGGTAGAACCTTGCTCAGCCAGTTTGACGAACAGCACCTTCCCCGGAACCTCGACTTTCTCCGGTACGAACCGGTCGCCTATCAATCGCCGCACCAGGGTTAGACTGGCGCAGAGCGGAACACCAATGAGACGGTCAATAATCTGGAGCTTGCGAGTATCGAGTTTAAGAGCCATTTATGCAGGGTTTTCTCCGATGCCAGCTCCCGTCGGCATCGGCTTCCCGAAAATAAAATGTTTCACGCTTTTCTTAGTTCGCACGTCTTATCGGTAACCTACTCGTGTCGTGTCCCGGAAATAGCATGGGTTTTGCCGTCTGTCAGCCAGGCAGATAGAAACCACCCCGCGAATTGCCGCCAATGATCGCAGTCTCGGAAGGTCGTTCGGCTGGGCTGCCGGGGCGGCTTAAGAGCTTAGGCGGGTGGAACATCGGTGCATTGGCGGTCTGGATAATCATTTTCCTGGGGTTAGCCATACGCACGCTCGCCAATCCAAATCGCGCCACCGCATTCACCGTGTATCGTCTTGCCGGGATCCATTGGTTAAACGCTCAGCATTTGTATGGGGACTGGAGAGGGTTCGTCTATAGCCCGCTGGCCGCGGTTTTCTTTACTCCTTTTGGATTGCTGCCGCCGGGCTGGGGCAATCTCTGTTGGACCTGGTTGAATGCCGCGATATTCTTGCTCGGCGTCCGCGCTCTCTTGAGTAGCGGCATCTATCCCAATATAAAGCCACGACATCACGGCATTGTGTATCTCTTGCTGGTGCCGCTGGTTCTCGGCAATTTAGATACGGGGCAAGCAAATCCAACCGTAATCGGTCTCGTGCTTTTAGCGGTTGCGGCGGTGCCGGACGAACGCTGGAGTGTGGCCGCCATTTGCGTCGCAGCCGCCACCTATCTTAAGATTTATCCGCTGGCAGTCGGCCTCATTCTTTTCCTAATGGCGCCTCGGAGATTAGGCTGGCGCCTGCTCGTGGCGTTACTCGTACTTGCCATCCTGCCATTTCTTTTTCAGCACTGGTCTTACGTCTCACAGCAATATCACGAGTGGATCTCAACGCGTTCAGCAGATGACCGCCGCCTTTACCCGATAAAGGACGTGCCCTTGGACCTTTGGTTTCTCCTGGTGCGATTGGGGCATCTCCCCATTCCCGGGTTTGTGTATAGCGTTTTTCAGATTCTGAGCGGCGGCGCGATCGCGTTGTTCTGTTTGGTTGGTGTTTGGAAAGACTGGCCGAAAGAACGGCTGTTGGCCGGCATACTGGCTCTGGTATGCATCTGGATGACGCTTTGCGGCCCCGCGACTGAGCTCCAAACCTACATCCTTCTCGCGCCCGCCGTCGTGCTGACGCTAGTCGATACGTTGCCTGGTTCCCGACCTCTTTGGCTGCGCACGGGTCTACTTGTGGTTTGTCTCCTAATGGTGCTGGCGGTCGCTCGGACCAGTTTTTTGCCGAGCCAGAAGGGTCTTTGGATTCTAACGATTCAGCCGGTCGCAGCCATTTTATTCCTGATCTGCTGCTTGGTATTGTTGCTGAGGAATTCAGGTTGGAAATCGCAGAGCAATATCCGATGAGTGCCTCTCGTCCTTCGGCGGTCTTTAACGCGACTTATTCGAGACACGAGCGATCAGCTTGTCCAATCTCGAAAGCAAAAGCTGTATTAAAGTATTTTTCGATGCCGTTATATCAAGCTAACTAGCCTGTACAGAAAAGGAGCTTGAGTCAGCTCCGGAAAATCCATCAGACGTCTCGGCTATGCCCGGATTGGATGGCTTTGGGGGCTACAAGATTCCTAAACTAAAACAGACTAAGAAGCAGGTGAACAAGAACAATGCAGTAAGATTGGAAGGCAAAGCGGCACTCGTAACTGGTGGTTCGCGAGGAATTGGTGCAGCGATCGCTAAGCGGCCGGCAACTGACGGAGCTAGCGTCGCCATTATACGCCATAACTTTTCCAGTACCCAACGAATCTAGCTGCAACACGCAGCCCCGCGGCTCGGCGCGTCCGTGGGCGTAACACAACCAGGTGACTCCAGAGGCCTCAAATCTTCGCAGCCACTTATAGGACGAACAGGAGCCTCGTCCCACCAGACTTGGGGGCTTCCTTATCTTGCTTATGGGATTACGACCCCGGGCTCAGTTCTCTAATCCATTGTGGATAATCAAGAAGCCAACTCCTCCAACCGCCGGATCAAAAACTTTTTCTCTACTTCATTTTGCGCCAACTCCAACGCGCGTTGATACGCGCCAACGGCTTCGGTCGTTCGTCCGAGGCGGCGTAAAAGGTCTGCGCGTGTGGCGTGCCACAAGTGATAGTCTTCAAGAGACGACTGCAAAGCGTCTACCAACGGTAACGCTGCTTCCGGCCCTTCTGCCATCGACAGCGCCGCCGCGCGGTTGAGCGCGACTACTGGCGAGCGGTGCAACGCGAATAGCCTTCCGTAGAGCGCACTGATCTGCCTCCAATCCGTCTCCTCTGCCCGTGGAGCGTTTGCATGCAAGGCGGCAATTGCCGCCTCAATCGCATAGGGACCCACCGGGCCAGACTGAAACACCGATTTCACCAGAGCACACCCTTCGTCAATTTGTGCGCGGTTCCAACGCGTCCGGTCTTGTTCGGCTAAAAGGATCAGCTCGCCCTGTGCGTTCACACGAGCGCTACGCCGAGAATCATGCAACAACATCAAAGCCAGCAGCGCATCCAACTCCGGTTCGGGCTCAGGCAAGAGTGCATGCAACAATCGGGCCAACCGAATTGCTTCGGCGCAAAGCTCGTGACGCACCAGCGTATCGCCTAGTGCTGCCGAGTACCCTTCGTTGAATACGAGATAGACAACCGCCATCACAACGGATAAGCGCTGGGATATATCCGGAGCTAAAGGGACTCGATAGGGAATACCAGCTTTCCGGATCTTGGTTTTCGCGCGGACCAGACGTTGGGCGATAGTCGCAGTCGGTAACAAAAAAGCGTGTGCGATCTCCTCGGTGGTCAGACCACATAGGGTACGCAGTGTCAACGCGACTTGGGCTTCGGCCGGTAACGCCGGGTGACAGCAGGTGAAAATCAATCGTAGGCGTTCGTCAGGCACAGCAGAATCGTCTTCGATAACATTGGGAGTGCGGCACTCTTCCCGAATCACCAACTCGGTCTGTTTTTCGGCAAAGTTGGACCGGCGCCGGATGATATCGATCGCCTTATGTTTGGCTGCCGCATAAAGCCACGCCCGCGGATTGCGCGGAGTACCGTTCGCCCAATGGACGACAGCGGACGAAAAAGCCTCTTGCAGCACTTCCTCCGCCAGATCGAAGTCGCCTAAAGCCTGGATGAGGGCGGATAAGATCCGCCCCCATTCCATGCGGAAGACGTCTTCGAGTTCACTCACGAAAAAGTCTCGATGGGTCGGAC
>JAFAHI010000651.1 GCA_019237325.1 Verrucomicrobiota bacterium
TTGCTAAACCCACCGCGAGTTTCTCTCTATCGCATAAAACCACCAAACCATTAGGCAACAGGCGGCTCCCGCGAATTACCCAGCGCATGCCATCATCCGTTTGTGTCCAAAAACCGTACGACGAACCAATCGCTCATGGCATGCGACGAAACCTTCCCGGGAGCCGCCTGTTACGAAACCTTCAGGTACATGTCACAATTTTTCGCGCGAATACGCGGTTTGATATAGGGAGCGATCAAAAGCGGCTCCCCTCCAAGCGCTGGGTCAAAACACGCGTCTCAACAACGCCACGGTCTCGAGGACGTACGATTTAGGAGCCGCCCTCCGGCTGACCCGCCTCGTCCACGGCCGCGCTGACCGCCTCTTCGTTTGCGCTAACCGGCTCTTCGCTTAAGACGCTCGGCGCCTCAACCGGTTCCGGCGCCGGTTCTTCTGTTCGTTTGGTCAAGCGAACACCAACCAACTTACTAATGCCGTGCTCTTCCATGGTCACACCATAGAGCACATCCGCTTTGGCGATGGTTCGCTTGTTGTGAGTGATCACCACAAACTGACTTTGATGGACAAACCGATCTAGAATTTTGATGAACCGATTTATGTTCGATTCGTCCAGCGGCGCATCCATCTCGTCCAACACACAGAATGGGCTCGGCTTAACCATGTAGATCGCGAAGAGCAAGGAAACCGCGGTCATGGTCTTTTCGCCACCAGACAACAGTGTGATCGATTGCAACTGTTTGCCGGGCGGTTTAGCAATGATCTCAATCCCGCTTTCCAGAGGATCGGCATCGTCCACTAGCAGCAAATTCGCTTTACCGCCGCCAAACAGCTCATTGAACATCTCTTGAAAGTTCGTGCGGACTTTTTCGAAGGTTTCCGCGAACAATTGCTGGGTAATCGCATTGATCTGGTTGATGATATCGAGGAGTTCCCCCTTCGCCTTAATCAGATCATTGTGTTGTTCGTCGAGAAAGCGCTGCCGTTCTTCCAGCTCGTCATATTCCTGGATTGATTCCAGGTTAACCGGACCCATGCCATCCAGGCGTTCGGTCATCTCGCTCACGATCGCCTTGGTTACCTCCCAGTCTTCCTCTCGCAGGTCCGCAACGTTGGCCAGCCCTTCTGGCAACTCCGTCTCCATTGCCGATTTCAATCGACTCCGTTGCTCTTTCAGCGACTTGAGGAACGACTCCCATTCCGCCTGAAACGTGTTCAGATCGATTTGATAACGCCGGTGAGTTTGCTCTAGCAAACTGTCTAACCGCAGCCGGAACTGAGTCGATTTTACTTCTTGTTCTCCGCGTTGTTCCTGATGGTCGGTTAACTGTTTACGCAGCTGTCGCAGGTTCAACTCGACTGCCTCGACCGAGGCAATCCGGGTTGTCTTCTCACCGGTCAATCGTTCGACTTCGAGTTCGGCAGCCTCTCGTTCCTGCTGCAGCGATTCATTCTTCTGCTGGAGGTCCGCGTTCTCCTGTTCCAGCTGCTCAATGCGCGCCAGATAGTTGCGTACATCGGCTTGCCGGCTGGAAATCAATTCTTGCAGTTCGACAATCCGGTTGGCTAATGGCTGTCTTTGCCGGTTCAAGTCTTCTCGCCGTTGTCGCTCAGTGGCAACCTGGACTTTTAATTCATTGAGCGATTCAACGAGAGAGTCCTCCGTGTCTTTCAGCGCCTCGACTTGAGCTAACGCCGCGGCCAGTCGCTCTTGGAAATTCGCAGCTTCTTCACCGAGCTTCGTCACCTCGCTCTCGAGTACACCGGTTTTCGTGCTAGCGCTTCTCAAGCGCTCTTCCGTATTTTGTTTCTCCCAAGTTAGCGTTTTTACTTTCCCCTCGACGTCGCGCAGCTCACGGTCCAGTAGCGCGATCTTTCCCTGAATCGTCGATTCGAGGACTTGAGCTTGTTGAAGCGCCTCGCGATTTTCGCTGATCTTTTGTTGAGTGTCGGCTAAGTGGGTCTCGACCTCAGCCTGGTTCTGCTGAGCAGCAGCAAGCTCGGCTTGAAACTGGGTGCACGCCTCGGCCAGTTCTCTCATCTGCACTTTGCGTTTCAGAACCGAACTACCCTCATTGCCCTGCGCACCGGAAAACACCACGCCGCGTTCGGAAATAAATTCGCCATTCAAGGTGACAACCGCCACGTCCGAATTTTGCTGGGAGATTCGTAAAGCAGTTTCGAAATCCGAGGCTAATGCGACGTTGCCCAGCAGCTGATTTACTAAGGGGGCAATTTCAGGGCGAGTTTTTACCCGGTCCAGAGCCCAACCAATCGCCCCTGCCGGGAGAGTCTGGATTTGAACCGGAGCAAGCCGAGAAACTGCTTCGATCGAGATTAATCCTGCCCGTCCCTCTTTAACTTCTAGCAGTTGGCGGCTGATTGCTTCCGCCACGTCGCGATCGGCCACTAAAACAACTTGGAGATGATGTTCAAGCGCAGCCTCGATCGCCGGAACAAACTCGTTGCTCACCTCAAGGGAGTTGGCCAGAACTCCAAGAACGCTGGAACGAAACAACTGTGGGTCATTCAACCCTCTGAGCACCGCTTGGGTTCCGGAGCTAAGCCCTTCGCCTTCCCGATTCAGTTGGGAAAGTACCTCGAGCTTGGATTCGCGCTCCGCCAAGACCCTCTGCTTGCGGGCGATATCCGCGACGATCTCCTGGAGGGTTCGCTGCTGATTGACCCCATCACGTTCGCTGTCTCGAAGCTCGTCGCGACAACTTTGAACCTGCGCAGCTGCCTGTCCCATCTCTGCTTGGTTCTGTTCCAGCTGTGATCGGAGTTGGTCACGCCCGTTCTCGGCCTGGCGAAGTTCTTGCTCCAACAGCGTCAACCGGGTCTGGCTGGCTTCTCGCTGGTTTAAAACGTTAGCCAATTCGCCCCGGAGGCTCGCAGTTCGATTCTCTCTCTGCTGCACCTCCTGCTGGAACCGCTGAGCTTCACGCTCCTCGTTCAAACGTCTCGCCCGAGATTCGCTGACTTCGCGTTGATGTTCCTCCAAGCGTTGTTCTTCCGCTCTTAGGCTCTCAAATAACTCGGCTAGCTGATGATCGGTCTCTTCGAGCTGGCCCTCTTGAATAAGAAGCTTTTCTTGAGCGGCAGCCACATCGGATCCATATCGGCCGATTAACCCTGACGCTTCCCGCGCGCGCTCCTCGTTGAAGGAGATCCGATTGATCGCAACGTCGATCCGGTTCTTGATGTCTTGCCTGCTTTGGCGCACTACCAGAATCTGTTCCTCCAAAGCCTCCAGCTCATGGCGTTGGTCAGCCAGACCGAACTCTTGAGATTCAATCTGTTCCTCAAGGGAGACTTGTATCGACCGGAGTTTTTCTACCAGTTCAGCGGCCTGCGCGATGTCGGTCTTCAGCTGCTCTGAGTTTCGAAACGACAGATGCAAATCGAGTATCCGTAACTCTTCGAAAAGCGCCCGGTAACGGCGAGCTTTCCCGGCCTGACGTTGGAGCGAACCAATCTGCCGCTTCACTTCCTTCATGATATCCGTGAGGCGAAGGAGGTTGGCGTCGGTATACTCCAGTTTTCTCAGCGCTTCTTTCTTTTGAGCCTTATATTTTGTAACCCCGGCAGCCTCTTCGAAGATTGCCCGCCTGTCCTCCGGACGAGAGCTCAAAATTTGGTCGATCCGGCCCTGCTCCATGATCGAGTAAGCGGCTCGACCGACCCCAGTATCCATGAAGAGCATGTGAATGTCTTTCAGCCGGCAGGGAACCCGATTCAGGAGGTAGTCTGAACGGCCGTCCCGATAAACCCGCCGGGTGATATTGACCTCGTTGTACTCGACCCCAAGATCCTTTTCGCACTCTGCAAAGGTGAGTGAGACTTCGGCCATACCGACCGCCTGCTTTGTATCGGTCCCACTGAAGATCACGTCCGCCATTTCTCCGCCACGAAGGGCCTTGGCGGATTGTTCTCCTAAAGCCCAGCGGATCGCGTCTAACACATTCGATTTTCCGCATCCGTTTGGCCCAACGATCGCCGACACTCCGCGGTGAAGATTCAGGGTCGTCCGATGAGCAAAGGATTTGAATCCAGCTATTTCAATCGACTTTAGATACATGAGTTCTGAACGACCGAACGCTAGACAACTAAAGGCCCACTGACAAGGCTAAAAATACAATGCTTAGGACTAAAAGAAGGGACGACCACAAGATATTGTGGAGACTCCGTGTCGCCAAGAATGTCGCTTTGGTCATACCGCCTGAGGGGAGCCGCTTTGGCCTGTGCGCTAAGAACCCATCGATTTTGTCATATCGTGAACCCGGCCGGAAAATGCGAAAGCAGGCCGCTCCCGGAAACTACCCACGACGATGTTACACCCCGGAGCTTCGTTGATTTTCTCTTTTGCAGCGCCCCGAAAGTTACCGAGCGCTGGGTAATTCGCGGGAGCCGCCTGTTTAACACCCTTTGTAGCGGGTCTTGTGGCATAGCTAAATTACGAGTCTCTTGGGCACGCGCTAAAGCGGCTCCCCTCCAGGACCCATTCTCCGGTTCCCGTTTCCCGCCCTCCCTAATCCCCGTTCGTCAGGAACTTCGGAGGCGTCGGCGTGGGCTGCGGCGCCTTGCCCCGAAGAAACGGATTCTGCTCCGGCAACGGCGCCTTCCGGATTACCGCCACGGGTGTCGGCGTTGGCGTTGCCGATTGCACCGTATAAACCTGCTCACGCAGACCCGGAATCGGAGAGTACCCTTCAAACCGAGTAACGAGATCCGGGTCGCTCTTATTTGGAGTGCCATTCGGAAGCTTAAAATCAAATACGCTGACGCCGAACCTTCTCTCGCCATTATAGGATCGGCCGTCGCTAGCGCCTACCATTACCGGCTTATTAGTCCCTTTTTCCTTACCTAGGTAGATCATCACATGAGTCACCGGCACGTCGCGGTCTACCTTGTATGTGCCCGACCAGAACATAAGGTCACCAGGCCGAAGTTCTTCGAGCTCAAAAGTGTTAGCATTCCGGCTGAGCACCGCATGAAAGTTCCCATTTTTACGAACCCAGAGATACTGGTCGCTCGACTGTCGGGGGACGTCTTTGAGGCCGGCACTGCTTAACACATAGTAGATAAATCCGGAGCAATCCATCCCGCCGCTGGCCGGGTCGTCTGACCCGTAGGTGTAGGCCAAATTGCGTTGGGTCAACGCGAGCGCCGAGCGGATTAAATCCTGCACCCCGGCAGGTTGGCTGTCGAAATCCTTGAGCTGACTCGGATCGAGCGAGGCCACCGCTACCGGCTGGTTTTGGGGGCTCGGCTTGGGAGTTTCCTCAGGCGTTGGCTCGGGATTGTTATCTTCGGATTTTGCCCGGTGTTTGGTGTGCTTTGGCGGAGTTGAATCCTCCTCATCGCCTTCCGAGCTTTTCTTTGCTTTAGGTGTATCATCCGATTCCTCCTCCTTCGACTTAACCTTTGGCGAAGGAGATGGAGATGCGTGATGCTGCAGGGTCGATGAATGATGATGGATTCGCTTTTTTGAAGGGGTCGGCGTCGCTTCTTCTTGTAGCTGTTGTCTTACGTTCCGGCTCCATTTGTCCACTGAGCGGTAAACCGCATCGAAAGGGTTATCATCTCCCCTTACCTCGGAGGCCGCAAAAGCCAGCAACGAAAAAGCCGGCGCCAAAACCAGGTATCTCATGTGCCCTTAGCGATCTCCTCAAGGAGATGCCTGTTTAGACGGATGCCGGCCTCAAAATTATCAATTGGGAAATTTTCATTGGGCGAATGGACCTTTGCATCCGGCAACGCTAAGCCGAGCAAGAGTGAGTCCAACCCAAGCACATCCTTGAAGCTCTGGATAATCGGCAATGTGCCCCCCTCTCTAACAAAAGCGATCGGTCGATCAAAGGTTTGTTTCAAAGCCCGTTGGGCCATCTTCCCGTAGTCGGAATCCGGGCTTACCAAATAAGGCCTTCCTTGATGTTGATAGAGAATTTCAATCTCGACCGAGTGCGGACAAATCTTCGTTAGGAATTTCGTGATTGTCGTCCGCAACTCCGTTGGGTCCTGGTCTGGAACTAACCGGAACGAGAGTTTAGCGAACGCTCTGCTAGGAACGATGGTCTTGGGTCCTTCTCCTTGGTACCCGCCACCGATGCCGTTGACCTCAGCCGTAGGCCGGGCCCAAACCCGTTCCAGAGTGTTGAATCCCGCTTCGCCCGATAGCACCGGCGATCCCGTGGTGGCCAGCCATTGACGATCGTCGTAAGGAAGTTTGGCCCAGAGTTCGCGTTCCCAATCGGCGATCGGCTTTACCCGATCATAAAAACCTGGCACCGTAACTTTGCCGTCTGCATCGTGCAATTGGGCGATCATCTCGGTCAAAACCGTGACTGGGTTGGCAACGGATCCTCCAAAGATTCCGGAATGGAGATCGGCCGATGGTCCCCGAAGGCGAACCTCAAGGCAGAGAATCCCGCGGGTAGAGTAGCTAAAGGTCGGTATCCCCGGCGCGATCATCCCGGTATCAGAAATAGCAATGATGTCCGCCGCTAACTCTTTCGCGTAGGTCTTAAGAAATTCCTCTAGGGTTGGGCTCCCAGTCTCCTCTTCTCCCTCGATAATAAAAGTCACATTAACCGGCAGTTCGCCCTTTTCTTTTAACGCTTGTTCGACGCCTAGGACGTGGGCCAGAATCTGCCCCTTGTTATCGGTAGCGCCCCTCGCGAAAATTCTGCCGTCGCGCACCGTCGGTTCAAAGGGCGGTGTTTCCCATAGATCCAGCGGATCAGCCGGTTGGACGTCATAATGACCATAAATCAGCACCGTCTTTTTACCGGGAGAATGGGGAGTCTTCGCTAAGATCACCGGTTGCCCGGGCGTCGCGATCTTGCTCGCTTCCAGACCCGCCTTGCGCAGCCGGTTCGTTAACCAGTCCGCGCACGCCTCAACATCAGGTTTGTACTTACTATCTGCAGAGACGGAGGGGAATCGGAGAAACTCCAGAAGGTCGTCGATCATTTGTTACTGATACACCTTCGGGGAACGCCGACAATGGAAACGCCGTGAACGCCGTGAACGCCGGGAACGCCGGGAACGCGCGGGAGCGCCGGGAACGGACCGGTGTTCCCGCGCGTTCCCGGCGTTGACGGCGATCTCTTGAGATATACCGTCAGGTCATGCTCGACATTCGTCTCCTACGCGAAAAACCTGACTTCGTTCGCGCACGCCTCGCGACTCGAGGAGGAGACCTATCTTCTCAAGTTGACGCGATACTGGCTCAAGACACAGAGCGGCGCCGAATTGAGACGGAACTGCAAAAACGCAATGCGGATAGAAACCGGCTAAGCAAAGAGATCGGCCAGCTCCGCGCCAAGAAACTGCCAAGTGCAGAACTCGAAGCTCAGGTGCGTAAAACCGGGGAAGAGATTAGTGCATTAACTGAGCAGGTTACCCAGGCAGATGAGCGCCAAAAACTGCTCCTACTGAATCTTCCAAATTTGCCGCACGCAAGCGTACCTGTCGGGGCGAACGCCGAAGCGAACCCGGTCGTGCGAACGTGGGGCGAGGCGCCGGCTTACCCTTTCACGGCTCGGGATCACATCGATCTCGCTACCACCCTAGGGCTGATTGACTTTGAGCGCGCGGCTAAAATCAGTGGCAGCGGCTTCATTTGTTTTACGAACCAGGGTGCACGTTTGCAGCGCGCCCTTATCCAGTTTCTTCTCGACCTTCACGTCGAAAAACACGGTTACATCGAAACCGCTCCTCCGTTCTTGGTTCGACGCGAAGCGATGGTCGGAACTGGACAGCTTCCCAAGTTCGAACAGGAAATGTGCTACGGACTAGAAGATGGAGCGCTTTATCTGATCCCCACGGCGGAGGTTCCGGTGACGAACCTTTACCGAGAGGAGGTGCTTCCCGAAGCAGATCTTCCAAAACTTTTCGTCGCGCACACGCCCTGTTTTCGAAGAGAGGCGGGAGCAGCCGGTAAAGACACTCGCGGCCTGATTCGCGTGCACCAGTTCGACAAGGTAGAACTCGTGAAACTCACGACTCCAGAAACCTCGCACCAAGAACTCGAGAAGCTAACAGCCGACGCGGAGACAGTGCTTCAGTTGTTGGGATTGCATTATCGGACTATCGAACTTTGCACCGGCGATCTGGGATTCGCGTCAGCAAAAACTTACGATATCGAGGTCTGGGCCCCCGGGCAGGGGCGGTATCTCGAAGTATCGAGCTGCTCGAATTGCGAAGATTTCCAGGCTCGCCGGATGAACCTCAAGTTTAAGGACAGCGAAGGGAAGAACCGATTATGTCACACGCTCAACGGATCGGGAACGGCGTTACCGCGTTTGTTCGTGGCGTTAATCGAAACTTACCAACAGGCCGATGGTAGTATCCAGCTTCCGGAACCACTCTGGGACTATCTTAAGGTGAAGGTGATCAAGTAAGCGGTTCGTAGTTTGCGGTTCCCGCTTGGCCGTGACGGGCTCCCGCCCATAGGTCTCATAGTCCCCATAGGTTGGTTAGGTCCCATGCGACGTAACTTCAAGAAGATCCGGAGCTCGCCTCACGGGTCTAGGACGTTATTTCCCTTTTTTGCAGTCGATTTACCAGCCGAACTACGCTAAGACCGGCTAGCGTTCCCACGGAAGAATCCGACAGGAAGAAAGTGATGAAACTCAAGTGGCTTGCCCTGGCTGCAGTCCTACTAGCCGCTTCCCCGGTTCTAGGGACCGACGTTCTGACATTTCATAATAATAATGCCCGAACTGGGCTTAATGAGCACGAAACCATCTTAACCCCCGCCAACGTCAACCAAGACAGTTTCGGTTTGCTCTTTAATTTGTCCGTCGATGGAAAAGTCGATGCTCAGCCTCTCTATGTATCGAGTGTCCCAATCAGCGGAGTAGGACGCAAAAATATCGTGGTCGTCGCTACCGAACACGATTCGGTTTATGCCTTCGATGCGGATACCGGCACCCTTTATTGGCATGTCAGCGTGCTGGCCGGCAACGAAGTTCCCTCAGACAACCGTGGCTGCGAGCAACTAACCCCTGAGATCGGCATCAGCGCCACGCCAGTAATCATTCGCCCGTCCGATAGTCCGGGAACGATTTATCTCGTAGCGATGAGCAAGAGCACTGGATCGAAGAAAACCGTCGTATATCACCAAAGGTTGCATGCATTGTCTCTGGCCGACGGTTCGGAAATCGCCGGCAGCCCGGTAGAAATCGAGGCGTCCTTCCCCGGAAAAGGGCCAGGTAACGACGGAAGTGGACACGTAATTTTCAAACCGGCCAATTATAAAGAGACAGCGGCTCTTCTACTCCATGACAATATCATCTACACAGCCTGGACCTCCCATTGCGACTTGGCACCCTACACCGGGTGGATAATCGGCTATCACGTTCATTCTTTAACCCGCGTAAACGTGCTGAATGTCGATCCGAACGGTCGTCCGACCAGCTCGTTTCTTCCCGATGGTTCCGGCAACTCATTCTCGGGTAGCGGCGCTGGATTGTCTGTAGACAATAACGGGTTCCTGTACGGTCTTACCGAGAATGGTCCTTTCGGCGAACTGTCAACCGACGGCTTCCCTAAGAATGGTGATTATGGAGATAGTTTTCTCAAGCTCTCTCCTCAATCGCTGAACGTAGTAGATTATTTCACGCCTTATAACCAACCTGAGGAAGCTGAAAATGATACCGATCTCGGTTCCGGCGGCACGTTAGTTCTGCCTATCATGACGACCGCTTCGGGCGAGATTGTTCATCTGGTGGTCGGCGCCGGCAAAGGCGGCAACATCTATTTGGTTAACCGGAATCGCATGGGAAAGATCAACCAAAAGACGCCCGACAACAGTAACGTTTATCAAGAGATCCAGAATGCGTTAGGCGGCGCGGTCTTTGGGAGCCCAGCTTATTTTGACGGCCATCTTTTCTACGGACCGGTTAACTCGACACTCAAACAATTTACGTTTCACGACGGACTATTAAGCACAAATGCAACCTCAGCGACCACCAACAATTTTGATTACCGCGGAACTACTCCCAGCATATCCTCCGCCGGTAGCGAATCTGGAATCGTTTGGGCGTACGAGAATGCCCACTCCGGTGACGCCGTCCTCCACGCTTACAACGCCCTAGATCTAACTCAAGAACTGTACAACAACAGGCAGGCCCCGAATGGCCGAGACGCATTTGGAGCTGCTAACAAGTTTATCGTTCCGACGATCTGCAACGGAAAGGTGTTTGTGGGGACCACCAACTCGGTTGGCGTCTTTGGCTTGTTAGCGGTCAAAGCGGCCCAGAATGTTACCGAGTGGGTAAAGATCGATCGTGAGGAAGACCCTGCCGATAGAGAAGACGACAATATCGCCGTCAAAATTTCGCTGACTAACACCGGGACCCAGACAATAACCGGTCCGATCTCGCTAGTATTCGACGATCTGAATCCGGAGTCCTACGTTTTGGACCCGGATGGCTCGACTACCACGGCAGCGCCGACTGGAAGTTTTTACGTGGACTTCACGCCCGCCAGCGGCGAGCTCGTGAAGGACCAAACTGAAACCCGCATCGTCAGGTTCCGTTCAGCGACAGAAACCGTCCAGTACCGCCCACGCATTCTGGCTGGAGCGGGAATTCGCTAAAAACAGACTGATTTCACCACAGAGACACAGAAGTCACAGAGAAAGCCGAAAATTTAACAGGAAGGCTACGAAGGACACAAAGACGGCCTTCTTTAGACGAATGCGAGCAAACAAAAATGTCACTAAGCGGAGCAGAACCTCTTCAGTTCACACCTTCGCTAACTTTGCCTAACAGGCAGCGCCGCGTTATTGCTAAGGCTCTCGCTCGCCTCTACCCGGGCCCGCCTCGCCTTTAAACCAATCCGGTCCGTTTCTTTGTGGCCTTCGTGGCCTTCCTGTTAAGTTTTCTGTTTTCTCCGTACTCTCGGTGTCTCTGCGGTGAAAATCGGCTAATAAGAGACCACGCGCGGCAACTTCTTTGCTTCGCTGATCCAATTTGTGATGCTGGTTAAATTGGGAACGATGTGAACTTGCCGTTTTACGTCGTTCGACTCCTTGAGTTTCCCGTGCAGATGATCCGGCTTACGCTGCGCCAATTCTTTAACCGAATCGACTCCGGATGATTGTAGCAGTTCGGCGTATTGCCGCCCTACTCCTTTGATCCGCAACAGGTCAGCCTGATTTACCCACTTTAGTAAATGATGCTCGTGAAAACCGGTCTTGGTTGCCAGTTCCTTCCTGCCTTTCGGAGTC
>JAFAHI010000652.1 GCA_019237325.1 Verrucomicrobiota bacterium
GTAAGGTCACCGTCACATCCGCCCAGGGTCCGGCCGGAACCGCAGCTCCAGTGGACCATTGGCCGGCGAGAGTGCCGTCGACATAGATATTCGCTACCTGGTTGCCAATCTCGGGGTCGTACCGCCGGGTGATAGTAACTCCTTGGTTCGCAGGATTGATCGCAACCGTAAATTGGCTGCTACCTCCACCGCCAAACGCCCGACCGTCATCAACCACATAGGGTGCATGCTGAACCTGGGGAAGCTGCAATCGAAGCTCGGTGATCTCGGCCGGGCCATTGAGCTGGACAAGTTGCGCCTGTGATCCCGCGGCAATCGGATTGATCGTCGCACTGGTGGTTTTTGGAGCCGGGAGCGCAGGCTTAGGATCGGTCATACCGAATGCCCGCAGCTTAGCGATCACATCGAGGGCGGTATCTTGCGGATTAAAGGTCGTTACGCCAGTGGCATCGTTAAATTGCCGGTAGATGACATGGAAATAGTCCGGATTCCCTTGCACGGTCACAAGCATCGACTTCGTGTAAGGCATGGGAACTTTTATCTGAGCGCCACCAGAGGTGTCGTACAGATTTCCGACCAGTGGCCATACAAAGGGAGGCCCGTAGTTACCGCTCACCAAATCCTGGTAGTTCGCGGAGACGACGGTTTGCCCGTCGAGTTGGATGGTGATGGCGCCATCGTCGGTGACATCACCACCGTTAATCGTGGACCAGATCGAGACTATCTCACCCGGCCCATACGCTTCGGCGATGACGTACTGGCCATCGGCGGTAACCCGCAGAGGATGATCGAAATCCGCATTTTGAAGGGCAGGATCTTCACTCGAGAAGTTTCGAGTTTCGGTGCCGGAACGGAGAGCGGGCAAGAGATCGAGTCGTCGATAACTATCCCATCCGACTGGGCCCTTGCCGATAGAACCAGGGAGGGTTCCGGGCGGTTGGCCTGCAGAGGGGTTAGTGAGTGCAAGGAAGAAACCGGTCATAGCAATGACGGCCGCAGGAGTACAACGGGAAGAAACCCGTCCAAAGAAGAGGCTAACACGCCTGGGGGGAATAGACCCATCCATGGTAAGAGGAGGTTAAAGACTAATTAGAGGTGAATGTAAATCTTTACTGTAAACATTTACATCAGTCTAACATTCCAAAGTCAAGATCGCTTCCCGAAAATTTTTACGGTGGACGGAACGCGCTGTGGCAATGAGCGGCACTCTCGGTGGTTCAAGGGATGGGACCCACGGGACTTATAGGACTTATGTGAGCGGTCTGGCAACGCGCGCGCCTACTGGCTCCTAGATTCTGGCTCCTGGCTCCTGGGCAAGACTTTTTCGTCGCGCGATGCCAAATTCACAGTAATTTACCCGCTTTCCCGATCGCAAATGGCCAGGATCTACATCAAAACCTACGGATGCCAGATGAATGAGCGCGACTCCGAGCAGGTCGCCCAAATGCTGGTGGCGCGCGGGCATGTCTTGACCTCGCACGAAGACGAGGCGGATGTGGTTTTGCTAAATACCTGTAGCGTCCGTGATTTAGCAGAGCAAAAAGCCCTCGGGAAAATGGGGATGTTGGGCGCACTTTCCCACCAGCGCCCGGTTGTTTACGGCTTCCTCGGTTGCATGGCGCAGAGTCGCGGCGAATCGCTGCTGCAAAGCGTACCCCATCTTAATTTAGTGGTGGGTACGCAGAAGTTTCACCGCGTCGCGGAATACGTAGACGAAGCGCTTTCTCAACAAGCGACCCAACCTCAAGACCTCGGCGGATTCAGTCGAACCGACGACCTTCGCTTTTCCATCGTGGATGTTGAAGAGGAAGCCTGCTCTCAGAACTCGATTCGAGATCATTCTCTGGCCACCGCCCAGGTATCGAGCTTCGTCTCCATCATGCAAGGGTGTAACATGCATTGCACTTTCTGCATCGTACCCTTTACCCGAGGGTCGGAACGCAGCCGTCCAATCCAGGAAATTGTCAAAGAAATTCGTTCACTGGTCAGCCGAGGGGTAAAAGAAGTCACACTCCTCGGCCAGATCGTTAACTTGTACGGGCGGCACGAATTCCCCCAGCAAGATGGCAAGTCGCCCTTCGTCCAACTCTTGGAAGCCGTGCATGAGGTTTCTGGTTTGGAGCGGATACGTTTTACGTCTCCACATCCGATCGGATTCAAGTGCGATTTGGTCGAGGCATTCGCGCGGCTGCCGAAGCTCGTCGAACACATCCACCTGCCGCTCCAGTCCGGTTCGAACCCCATCTTGAAACGGATGCATCGGACTTACACCGCAGAAAAATACCTCGCATTGGTGGATTCGATTCGTGACCGGTACCCGGAGATGGCGATAACCACCGATATTATTGTCGGCTTCCCCGGAGAAACCGAAGAGGACTATTCTAAGACCAGAGAGTTGGTCGATCGGGTGGGATTCGATAACGCCTTTGTATTTAAATATTCAACCAGAAAGGACACTCCGGCCGCCGAAATGGCAGATCAGCTGCCGGAGCCGGTCAAAGAAGAGCGCAACCACGACCTGCTGAACCTGGTAAACTCCTGGGCGCGGCGACGGGGTGAACCTTTGGTTGGTCGCGAGATCGAGATTCTTTGCGAAGGGCCGAGCAAAACTAACCCGGACCGCCTCATGGGGCGAACTCGCGGGAATAAGATTGTCGTTTTCGAAGGGTCCGAACGACATCTAGGGCAACTGTTCCCGGTTCGGATCAATCGTTCCACCGGTTACACTCTCTACGGCGACCCGGCTATTTTTTCCTGAACATTAAATGGACTACCCTCCTAGGATTTATTACCT
>JAFAHI010000671.1 GCA_019237325.1 Verrucomicrobiota bacterium
GAACTCCTTCCCCCCATGCCCCAAACCATCCTCTTCGAGCTAACTGACAATATCGCCCGGCTGACTCTTAACCGGCCGGATAAGCTTAACAGCTTTACCGAAACGATGCATCGGGAGGTGCGCGAAGCTCTTAATCAGGTGAAGGAAAGCCGAGCACGCGTGCTTTTGATAACGGGTGCAGGACGCGCATTTTGCGCCGGGCAGGATCTGGCAGATCGTAAGACCAAGCCGGGAGAGAACTCGGTTGATTTAGGAGACAACATTGAGAAGTACTATGGGCCGATGGTGCGCACCCTGCGGTCTCTGCCTTTACCTGTGGTCGCCGCGGTTAACGGAGTCGCTGCCGGGGCTGGCGTAAGCCTGGCTTTGGCCTGTGACCTCGTGATCGCCACTAAATCGGCTAGCTTTATCCAGTCCTTTGCTAAACTCGGTCTCATTCCTGACACCGGTGGGACTTTCTTTTTGCCCAGGTTGGTTGGTATGGCAAGAGCGTTGGGACTCGCTCTGTTGGGCGAACGACTTTCGGCCGAGCAAGCAGCCGCTTGGGGATTGATCTGGCGCTGCGTCGAAGACGAAGCTTTCAAAGACGCTATCGAGGAATTACTTAATACCCTGGCCATAGCACCAACCAAGGGCCTCGCTTATACAAAGGCAGCAATTAACAGTTCGATTGGTCTGTTGCTGGACAAGCAGCTTGATCTGGAACGCGATTACATGCGCGAGCTCGGCGACAGTAACGACTTTCGTGAAGGGGTTACGGCGTTTTTGGAGAAGAGGGCGCCTAAGTTTACGGGGACGTGAAACAAATGGAACCATACTCCAACGCTCCATTACTCCACCACTCCAACACTCCGTCACCGCCTTTTCGAGGACAGCTTGTCCGCCGTAGCTTTCGCTTTATGCTCAAGGTCGGCCTCGCAAGCGAGGCAGCGCTCCACAAAAAGGCAGCGAAGGCGGAAGGACGACGACGAGTACGAGTACGAATTCTGACGCCGCATGCTCACAACACTCCCCAAACCTAAGTTCGTGGCCGAACAGCCGGTCCCGCCGGATACAGTGGTTGGGGTCATCGGTGCAGGGACCATGGGGGCCGGAATCGCTGAGGTAGCCGCTTGTGGCGGGCATCCAGTCAAAATTTTCGACTCGATTCCGGAAGCCGTTACTCGGGCGCTCGAAAAGGTGAATCGTAGCCTGACCAAATCCGTGGGCAAAGGTCGACTTACGCCGGGAGCCGCGGCAGAGATCGAACGGCGTATCGCCCCGGTCACGAGTCTTTTTGGACTTAGCGACGCCGGGTTCGTGATCGAGGCGGTCGTCGAAGACCTCGACACTAAGAAACATGTTATCCAGGATCTGGAGAATATCCTGGCAAACGAGTCGATCATCGCCAGTAACACCTCCTCTTTCTCAATCACAAAACTAGCAGCCGGACTTGTCTATCCGAACCGGGTGATCGGGATGCATTTTTTTAACCCGGCTCAAATCATGGAACTCGTCGAGGTTGTTCCTGGATTAGCTACCGACTCCGCCACACTCTCCATCGTTTTGGAAACAGCTAGGGCGTGGAGCAAAATTCCCGTCCAGACCAAATCGACCCCGGGCTTTGTTGTTAACCGGGTCGCTCGCCCGTTTTATGCCGAGGCCTTGCGTCTAGCCACAGAAGGTAGTGATCCCGCTACCATCGATTATGTGATGCGCGAAGCCGGACAGTTTCCGATGGGACCGTTTGAGTTGATGGATCTTATTGGCAACGATGTTAACTTTGCAGTTACCCAATCGGTATTCGAGGGGTTCTATCAGGACTCGAGGTTTAAACCTTCTCTTTATCAGCAAGCATTTGTAGAAGCAGGATTCCTCGGGCGTAAGGCCGGGCGCGGTTTTTACGAGTACGGCGAGGGCTCAAGCAAGAGCGAGCCTGCGCTGGAAGCACCACAATCCCGTCCGAGCGAGGTGTGGCTCTCGGCCGGCGATTCGCTCACGAATGGCTTGTTAACTCGTTTACGAAAGCCATTTCCAGCAGCGCGACATATCGACAGAACGGATGGTGATTTATTGGCGATGGCCGATCAAGCAACCGTGCGCTTAACCGACGGAAGGACCGCCAGCCAGGTAGCCTCTGACGAGAACCAATCTAACACGGTGCTTGTTGACCTCGCTTATGACTATGAGGCTGCGAAAGCCATAGCACTGGCGCCCGCGCGTCGGTGCAGTTTAAAGGCATATCGATCGGCGGTGGGCCTCTTTCAAGCTGCCGGTTATCAAGTCGCGACCTTCGAAGATGTGCCTGGGCTAGCCGCGATGCGGACGGTGTCCATGTTGATCAATGAAGCTGCCGATACTGCTCTGCAAAAAGTCGCCACCTGTGCCGATATCGACTTGGCGATGCAGAAAGGAACGCGTTACCCAGCCGGCCCCTTCCAGTGGAGCCGCAAGATCGGACTTCGCCGCGTCCATACCGTTCTCCACAACCTCTCGTCGTACTATGGCGAAGACCGGTATCGAACGTCTCCTTTAATCAAGAACAGCCTCTGGATTGGGAAAGAGTTGGACGAACC
>JAFAHI010000031.1 GCA_019237325.1 Verrucomicrobiota bacterium
CCGACAGCCCAACGACTGAACCGGACGACAAATCGATCCCTGCGCTAACGATGACTCCGGTAACGCCGAGAGCGATTAGTCCGACAACGGACATCTGCCGGACGACATTGATGAGGTTAGTTATGGTTAAAAATGCAGGCGACAGAATCGACGCGACAATCAGCATCAAGATGAACACCAGAAAAATGCCGTATTTTCTGAAGATCGTTCTGAGAACGTCGACCGATTGACGCTTCGCCGGTTGAGCTGCGGCCGTTGCTGTGGGGGGGACCATAATTATATGCGTTTAGCGTCCCGGGTTCGGCGTTTGGCGTTCGGCGCTCGTCGCTTATGCTGCTAGCTCGGTGGCGATTTTCATGCCGGTAGCCATTTGCAGGATTTTTTCCTGGGTTGCTTCAGTCCGTGTTAATTCGCCGACCTTATCGCCTTCATGCATTACCATGATGCGGTCACTCATTCCCAAGATCTCAGGTAATTCCGAGGAAATCATAATAATCGAGCGGCCGGTCTTAACAAATTCGGTCATTAATCGGTAAACTTCAGACTTCGCTCCCACGTCAATGCCTCTGGTCGGTTCATCGAGGATAAGAAGATCCGGATCAGTAAGAAGCCATCGTGCTATCAACACCTTCTGCTGATTCCCGCCAGATAAGTTTTTGATAATTTCTAAGAGACTCGGCGTCTTGATACGCATTACGTCCCGCATCCTTTCACAATCTCTTTCGATCTTACGGAATTGCACAAAAGGTCCAGCCAGATAGCTATGGATGTTCGCGATGAAGATATTCTCGCGGACAGTGGCGTTAATGTAGAGCCCCGTGAGTTTGCGGTCTTCGGTTAGTAGTGCCATTCCCGCAGCGATGGCATCTTTCGGCGACTTGATCGGGACGGTTTTACTATTGATGCGGATCTGACCCTGGTGTGTGAGGGTGACGCCGAAAACGCCTTCGATTAATTCGGTGCGCTCCGCACCCATAAGACCGGCAAGCCCGAGAATTTCGCCGCGCCGAACCTGGAAACTAACATTTCGAAAACCGCGCCCGCTCAAGTTTTCCACTTCCAACATGACGCCGCCTACCGCGACCGTCTCTTTGTGGAACATGTCCGTCAGAGTCCGGCCTACCATCTTCTCGATTAAGATCGCATCTGTCAGCTTGGGAGTAGCCTCGGTGCCCATGTATTGGCCATCTCTAAACACGGTGACTTCATCCGTGATCTTAAAAACTTCATCCATCTTATGCGTGATGTAGATGATGGCGTGCCCTTGAGCCTTAAGTGACCGGATGATGGAAAACAGAACCCCAACTTCCGCCTCGGTGATGGCCGAAGTGGGTTCATCCATGATGATAAGATCTGCATCATAGGAAACTGCCTTCGCGATTTCGACCAACTGGCTTTGAGCGATGCTAAGCTCTACCATTTGGGCTGTTGGTTTGATCTTGATTTGCAGACGGTTCAGAAGTTCCGTCGTCATCCGGTTCATCTTCGGCATATCCACCAAGCCGTACCAAGTCAGTGGTTCCCGGCCTAGGTAGATATTCTCGGCTACGGTCATTTGGGGGATCGGGCACAACTCCTGGTGGATCATAGAGATCCCTTTGGATAGGGCGTAATGGGTGCTGGTGATATGCAGCTTTTCGCCTTTGAAAGTGATCGTGCCTGAGTCAGGCACATAGATGCCGATCAGGCATTTCATGAGCGTCGATTTGCCGGCTCCATTTTCCCCCATCAATCCGTGCACCGTGCCTTTCCGTACCCGCAATTGGACATCGCTCAATGCGCGGACGCCGGGAAACCCCTTGGAAATGTTTTCCATTTCGAGCACATAGCGTTCGGCGTTCGGCGTTTGGCGTTCGGCGCTCGGCGCTTCGTGCACGTATTCGGTTCCCATAAGCCTGGAGATGGCGCTAGGCGACGCGAGAAGTGATAGCTGACGGCTCAGGTCCCGATGGAGCGCTGCCTCGCTTGCGAGGCCGAGATTTTTGGGTTCGGAATAACAGAAAGAGTTTCATTCCAAGTTTCGGCGGCGATCGAGGGTGTCGACCCCTATCGGCCTCGCAAGCGAGGCAGCGCTCCAGGGCTGAATCTGTTACTTCATGTACTGCTTATAGTTTTCTTTGGTGACCTTCTCGTACGGGATCCAGATTTTACCGTCCACCACCTTCGGGTTTGGCTGTTTCTTGACCATTAAGTAGGCCGCGTTAACCGCTTCGTCGCCCTGGCCAACTGGATTTTGGAACACCGTGTTGTTAAGCTCGCCTTTCTCCATCGACTCCAAGGCGTCATGGCTGCCGTCGGTGCCGCCCACTGGAATCTTGCCCAGCTTTCCGGCTGCCTTGATGGCCTGGAGGGCGCCAAGAGCCATCTCGTCGTTATTCGAAGCGACGCCATCAATCTCTTGTCCAGACGCAAGCCAGTTCTCCATGATGG
>JAFAHI010000388.1 GCA_019237325.1 Verrucomicrobiota bacterium
GTACCCCTATCTTCTCAATTTCGATTTCAACCACGTCACCTGCTCGGAGAAATCGCGGCGGCTTCAAGTAATTACCCACTCCGCTCGGCGTGCCGGTTAAAATAACCGATCCCGCTAGCAGCGTGGTGGAGCCACTCAAGAACTCAATCAAAGTGGGCACATAAAAAATCAGGTCGCTAGTATTTGTATCCTGACGTTTTTCCCCGTTCACTCGAGTCTGGAGATGCAGCTCGCCCGGGTTTGGAATTTCCTCTTTGGTAACCAGGACTGGACCCATGGGGGCAAAGCTATCGAAGCTCTTTCCCCGGCAAAATTGGCCTCCTCCGAAACGCTTCTGCCAATCTCTGGCTGACACATCGTTCGCGATGGTATAGCCGAGAACAAAATCGAGCGCGTGAGCTTTGCTGACGTTTTTGCAATCGCGGCCGATCACGACAGCCAGCTCGCCTTCATAATCGACCTCAGTGCTGGAGAGATGGGTCGGAATAGCGATTGGATCGCCCGGATTAGACAGACTGTTGGGGGCCTTGATAAAGAGCATCGGACGTTCAGGAAGCTGGACGCTTTGTTCCTTGGCGTGCTCCCGGTAGTTGAGCCCAATGCACAGAATCACCCGCGGTTCGACCGGGGCGAGCAACTTCACCATCTTCGCTTCCCGGTCCGTTACTTCGAAACCGTGAAACAGGTCACCGAGAATGTCGAGGCAGGTACCGCTCTTCTGTTCTGCCGCGTGCCGAACGTTTCCATCCTGGGCCAGGTACCGGACAATGCGCATCCCTTACCCTAGCGGCTATAGGTTCTGAGTTCAAAGTTCTAGGTTCAATGTTCGATCGCGACGGGGCGGGGGAGGTGGGGAAGTGAGAGGTGAGAGGTGAAAGCTGAGAGGTGAAACGCCTGCTTCGAGCTTGTCGAGAAGCTCAGGGTAGGCTTCTCACGATTTAGCCGTGACCCACTCCTCTTCGGTGGTGGGGCTTTTGTCGTGGCTGTCCGGGATTACCGTGGGCTCGGTCGGATTCTTTTCGTGAGGTTCCGGAGTAGCCGCCGCTACGGTGTGGTCCGCTTGCGTGGGTTCCACGTTAGTCTCCGGTTGGGCATGGGAGCCCGCTTCTGGTTCCGAAACCGGTGGAACTTCAGTTACAACACTTTCAGGCCCCTGAACCTCCTGCTCCGTAACAGGAGCGTGCGCTTCGGCAGAAGGGTGCTGCTCTACTGGAACATCCACTTCAACGGATGTCTGGTGCTCAGTGGGCGCATGCTCCTCAACGGTTGCGTGCTCTCCAACCGGCGCATGTTCTTCAACGGGTGGGTGCTCTTCAACGTGCGCATGCTCTTCAACGTGCACGTGTTCTTCAACATGCGCGTGCTCAATGGAGGCATGCTCTTCAACGGAAGGCTGTTGCTCAGTCTCGACATGTTCTATGGCTGCCTCGGATGCCGCCTCGACTTCGTGAGGCGTTTCCTCGGTAACCGGGACTTCCGCAGCGCCTTCGGTCTCGACGCCTTCGTCAGGGGCGCCTTCGTCTTGAGCACCGGACTCCTGAGCTGTACCCGGTTTCTCGACTGCCTTTGGCGGTAAAGGCAGGTCGAGGGTGCCATCAGCAAACTCAATTACGTGACCTGCTTTCGCTAACCAGAGCAGATCGGTCGGCAAACTGTTCTTTGCCTGTAAATATTCGGGCGAGTTCTCGTCGGCGCTTTTCTCACCCAGTAGCCGTTTCAGAACCTTTTCAGCTAACTGTTTCCGGGTAATTCTCGGGTAAGATCGCAGGCTCGCGAGTATCGCTTCCAGGCCGGACGACACTTTGGCCTGGTTCGGGTCGAAAAGTTGAGGCCGGATCGTTGAGATATAGAGAATGCGTTTCTTGTGTTTGAACACATGTAAGCCGGCCTGATTCAAGCCGTGCCGAAGCGCTCCCGCCATCTGGGCAGGAAACCGGTTTTCCCGTTCCCGGGCCCTGCGAATGGCCGCAATGATTGAGCGGTCTGGCAGGTGACGGGCGACATCTCCCGATACCTCGGCCGCCAAGCAGGCCTTGATTAAGGTCTCGAGGTGATTGGCCCGGAAATGTTGTTCCATCGCCGCGACGCTTTCAAAAGCGGCCGGATTCTCTTCATCCTTGGTCGTATAGGTAACAACCTTCCGTGCTTCATCTTTCCATTGATTGACGAGTTCGGGATCGCTGGTGATCTCGATGCTGCGACGGTATTCCTCAAAACTCATCCGCCGGCTAAATCGTTGTTCGTACAGAGAGCGAATTACCTTCTGAAAGGTGTGATAATTCGTTGGCCCGAGCAGCCGCCCGGAAAGGCCGCAGCGCGCTACGGAAGTGAAATTCCCCTTAATTGGCTCCTTCTCAACGATCTCGCTTGTATAAAAGTCATCCTTTTTCTCGTTGAAAGCGATTCGTTCCAGGGCGGCCATCTCCATCGCTACCGGACCGTCGTCGCCGAGCTGGTAGATCATCACGGTATCGTTCAACGAACGGATCCGGACCCGGTGGCGTTCCGGTCGCTCCAGGAACATCCTGGCTAGACCAAATAAAGGATAAGCGGCGTGCCCCTGCTTGATTTGTTGGATGACTTTCGAAAAAGCGCGTTCCTCAGGCAGAAAGTCCACCTGCACGGCTGCCGGTTCGACTTGGTCCTGAACCGGTTCATCCCTTTCCCGGCGGGGTGCGTCTGCAACTCTCCCCTGATGAGAGCCGGAGGCTGTGTCGCGGCTTGCCGGGCCGTGGGGCCGGGCGGGTCGCTGTTGTGAGCTTGGCCGATTCGCACCGGAGGTTTCCCGTCGCCCCGGACCCGCATCTCGCCGTTGGCGATTCTGGTTGGGCCGGCGCGGCCGGTCGTCCCGTCGCTCTCTTCGGCCCCGGTGCCCACGACCGTCGGGGTCCTCGTCCGCATAATCTGCGTAACGGTTTACCGATTCCGATTCCTTGAGCCAATCGGGCGTTAAACGAAGATCGAGCGAGGGGAGGGGATCCGCCATGGTCGGGATACAGGTAACAAGTTCAGGGTAAAAAGTAAACTACTCGCGAGCCGATTGCAGTCGATGAAAGAGGCGTCTAGAGTGGCGAATCCGGCCGATAGGTCAACACAAAAAGCGCCATTTGGAGCCGTTTCTTAGGTCCGAAGAAAATAGTTGCTATTTAGTGCAATTATTTTAGTTGCCAACCTTGGGCTTCGTTATTAAGCGTAGCCCCACGTCTTAACCAAAAGAGAAGAAACCGCGACTTATGTCAGAGAAATCCATCGAAGAAAAAGTGAAGGAGATCAT
>JAFAHI010000560.1 GCA_019237325.1 Verrucomicrobiota bacterium
CGAAGAGCGTTTTCCACGGTTACCCAACATTCCTGATTAAGATGCCGCTCCTACGGAGCTACCCCATCTATTTGGATCGCGGGCTATAAAGATTTGACTCCTACGGAGCCGCTTTTTCATTCGCCTGGGCTGAAATTCTGAGAGTGCTGCTCACATTCGTATGCTTGAACCCAGTTTCTATCTAAATTCGATTTTCGGGAGAAGATACGCCCACAGTCTGTATTGCTCACAAAAGCGCATGCATTTTTGAGCGATGCGGGCTATCCAGAAATATTCGGTAATGCATTGCCTTTCCGCTCGCTCAGATGAATAGGAATATTTTTGGACTCAGCTTTCTCGTGTCGATGTGGTTCGTGTCCGGCGCACTCGGGCAGAGTGCATCGCCTTCGACCAGCCCAAAGCCGGTTGTCGAGGCCACTCCGAAACCGGTGGCATCGGCCATGCCATCGCCGGCGGCGGCGCCGATTGTAAGAGTCAGAATTGTGGTTCGCAGCAATGAAGCCGCCATCCGAACCTTGGTGGAAAACTCGCTTCGAACTGCATTAGCCAAGTCGAAAGATGTCACGGTGCTAAACGGTCCCGGCGCTGCGTCGCTCATCATCGGGGTAAAGCTGGTTCCGGTGACAGCCGCCAAAACCAAGTCGCCGCTATACGCCATGGAATTCTTGCTATTGGACACACCCGCCCTATTCAACGCCTTAGAGACCGTAGGCCTAAATCGACAACAGATTTATACGCTGCTCGTCGCCAACGAGCTGCAGCCAATCCGGGAAGACAACGTTCTAGCGGTGGTATCCAAGGACGAGATACCGGCAAAGATGCAAAGTTTCCTTCCGGAGATCGAAACACGCGGTGTACAGCGAGCCAAGCTGGCCATCACTTTGAATCAAGAGCGAAAGATGGGCGCGCAGATGGAAACGGGTACAGTTCGAGAAGATATGCAGTGATGGGCTTCGCGTGAGAAGTGAGAGGTGAAAGACCTTTAGGACTTCGGCGAGCTCAGTCGAGTCGACGAAAAACTCGGCGCGCCCGCGATGCTCGTTTCTCACTGGACTAAATCCGCCGGTTTTGAGCCGTTCTGAGGTCGGCACGGCCAATAGATGTCGGCGACGCGAATATTGGGTAACCGCTTGGATATGACCAGATTAACTGTCGCTAAAGCTCCCGAACTGGAGTTCTCCGTACACGGTAGAAATTCGATTACCGAGGCAGAGGACGAGGGACTCGTGTTTTACGATGACGTGACTAAAGTGCAGGTATTATCTGACGAACGGCGTTTTACGGTGCAGATCATTAGCCCTGATCTCGAAGTCGACATGGATTTCCCGGATGCCGGCACTGTTCGTGAAGCGTTAGAGCTGTTCGGATCAAAGAAAGTATCGAAAGTCGAAGCGGAGGCTCCGGGTTCTGTACGTCTAACGCCGGTTAAGCCCGAGGCTTCTAAAGAAGATGCGGGAGCGAAGGAATTAGCGGAGGCAGTTGAGACGAAACCCGGTGGCGAGGCATCGCCGATAAGTCCCGATCCAGAAAGTCTGCCGGAGCAAACACCGGCTCGTCCGGACCAACGTCCGAGCGAGAATTTCCCGGACACTCAAAGCCATTAAGAAACCCTCCGTTGAATGGCGATTCCTTTGGGTGATGCCGAGAATATTCGAACCCACTATTGAGTTGAGGCTGTTTCGAAAGCAAAAAGGCGGGGGCGGGAATCGAACCCGCGAATAGAGGTTTTGCAGACCTCGGCCTTACCACTTGGCTACCCCGCCGGAGAGAGAATTTTCAGCATCGCCTTTAATTCCGTGGTGTCAACTTGCAGTTGGATAAGACAGAAATAGCGGCGAAAAGGCGCAAAATGCACAAAAAATGGACCCAGGTTGGCGCCAGCGTCTCGTTTGGCATCAAGGAGGCATTCTCCTTCTTTTTCTGCGCTCTGTGCGCCTTTTCTGCGGCTATTCAGGTTTTCCTGTCTCGAGCAGCTTTGAGATCCGATTGCCGTTGATCTCGACTTGAAGCAGATCGGGTGACCAACCCTTTTTGAGAGCCTTCCAGAGCTCAGGGAAATCACGTTTCATTAGTTCAACATCATGGAGACCGTCGTCGTCGCAGAGTTGGAGCTTTGCCAACGCCTTATATACACGGGTCGAACCAATGCTTCGGGCTAGCCCGGCAGATTGATTGGTAGCGGCGCGGTCCAGGACCAGATAGGAAAACGCGATTGTGCGGTGATCGATCTCAAGTTCTTTAGCGAACTCGGCCCATTCTGCACTCATGAATGTTTCGCCGGGTGGACGCGTTAAGAAGTGGCACCAGTGAAGGTGATTCTCCGGCGCCAACATGCCGCAATGTCGCCGGTGGGTACATGGCGCAATCACCGGCCAATCTAATCGCTCCCGCCACAGCACGAGTTTCTTGCTAAGCGTTGCGCTGCCGCCTTCTACCCAAATAAGACTCGATGCGCGGCCGACGATCGTAGCCAGCAGTTCTTCCGATCTCTCATCCAGTTCACCCAGAACGTGGCTAAGGACCAGGCAAAACGGTTCGCCTTCGGGTGTACCGTTCCGAACCGAAACCGATGGGAATTTGGTGCGGATCGCTTTGGCGGCGTAATGCTCGGCGTGCGAGGACAAATCAGCTAGGTAGGCGCACTCGAAATTCGGGAAAGCCTCGAGGATTTTTCGCGAAGCCACACCCGAACCGCAGCCCCAATCTAAAAACAGCTTTTCTCGCGGTTGCCAATGTAGCGAGCGCAACTGAGAAATTACGGCATCCCAGCGCCAGCCGATCCGCACTGCCAAGGTTTGATCGTATAGCTCTACGGTTTGCTCCGAATCCCAATAACTCGCGCGATTGGGTTGAGCGCTGAGAAAGAACTGTCGTAGCTCCCGCAGCTTTTGCCATTGATGGCCGGAAAGTCTCATTACACAGGCAGAAAATATTCACCACAGAGACACAGAGAACACGGAGAACCGATCTAAAAAACTCTGTCTCTAATCTTTGTCGTTCTCTGTGTCTGTATGGTGAAATTTCACTTTGACTCTTAAGCCATCAGAAGCGTCTGCAAGCGTTGATTCTGAATCCCGAACCGGTGTTGAAACTCGAGGGCTCGTTCCACGAGATCCTGACTAGGACCAGGTTTGCGAGCTCTCGACGCCACGATTAACAAGTTCTTCGCGGTGTGTTCTGTCCCGACAAATTCTTGGATCCGGGTTTGGTAACCCCACGCTTCCAGGTAAAGACAGCGAAGCGTATCGGTCACGGTCTCGGTCATTCGATCGACTTGAATGCCGTGCCGGAACATCGGTTCTAAACCGGCCGGCGCGGTTAACTGGGGCCGGAGCTCATGTTGGCAACAGGGTGAAACGACGACCCAACGGCACTCCTCCTGGATCCCGCGGTAGATAGCGTCATCGGTAGCAGTATCGCAGGCATGCAACGCGATCAAAATATCGATCGGCTTCACATCGACATCATTGATCTCACCTTGGATAAACCGGATGCTGTTGTCTCCAAGTTGGCCGGCGATGGCATTTGCTGATTCTACCAAAGAGTCCCGTTTTTCCACGCCTACCGTCACCGGATTCAGACCGTTTTCGCGAAGCAATTGGTGAAGCGCAAAGGTTAAATAACCTTTTCCGCAGCCCATATCGACGATGTGCAAGGTCTCGCCCGGACTGGCCCCTTTCAAAATCGGCGCCAATGCTTCGATGAAATGATGCACCTGGCGGTATTTGTTCCCCATCTGCGCCCGGGGACGGCCTCCGGAATCAATGACCCCAAGTAATTCCAGCGCTCGTTCGTCTCTTAGCAGACGCACCTTTTCGCGATCATGGGCACGGCTTGTTCCCACGCTTGAAGATGAATCCTGTGAAAACAAACGCGGCTGGCCGCGCCGGCCGAATAACAATTGTTGTCTGCCTTTACTGGTTAGCAACGTTGCCGAACGGCAAGTTCCGCCCAGCCAACCCGTTATTATCTCAATTCCTTCTGGGATCGGGCTGTTCTTGGTGATGTCTTGGTTCAGGTACCGGTAGACGAATGATAGATGCGGCCCGGTTTTTAGGTTGACGATTCGAACATAGACATTTTGAACGCTGGCAGCCCTGTCGCCCCGTCGGCCTGGCGGAGGCGGACCTGTCGCGCCGTAGCTTGGCGAAGGCGGATCGTTCTGAAATTTTCCCAGGGTCAATTTTTGGAAAGTCTGATCATCGATCGAGTCCCTGATCGCCGTGACCAGCTGTTCAACCGGATCCGTCATCTTGAACAACTTCTAACGGGCACTTCGGAAGCGCTTGTAGAAAGGAGCGACCGTATGTTCTAGTCAAAATCCGGTTATCCAAAATCACCACGATCCCTTTGTCGGAATTCGCCCGGATCAGACGGCCAACTCCCTGTCTTAGCTTCAAAATCGCTTCCGGTAACGAATATTCGGAGAAAGGGTCGCCACCATTTGCTTGGATATGTTCCAATTTCGCTTCGATCAAGGGATGATCGGGAACTGCGAATGGGAGCCGGGTAATAGTAACATTGGACAATGCTTCACCCGGCACATCGACACCGGTCCAAAAGCTATCCGTCCCGAAGAGCACTCCGTTGCCGCACTGTTTAAATTCTTCCAGCATGCGTGATCGGGAAAGCCCCTGGCCTTGCACAAAGAAAGTGTAACGTCTTTGCAACTCACTTTCCATGCGCTCGGCGAGCGAGGTCATGGTCCGATAACTGGTGAAGAGCACAAATGCTCGTCCTTGAGACAACTCCAAAAAATGCCGGATCCAATGTTCAAGCGCGTCTTCGTAACCTTTGTCGCCCGGTTCGGGCATCTTTTTGACCGCATAGATTCGCATTTGCCGCTCGTAATCGAACGGACTCCCGATTTGCACGGCCTGCACCTCAAACGCACCGATCCGGTTCCGAAAATAAGCCAAGTCAGGCCGGCCAACGGACAGAGTGGCGCTAGTCATTACGCAAAGGCGATCTTCGGCGAACAGGAGCCGATTCAAGATTGCGGAGATATCGACCGGCGCGGCGTTAAGCGAAAGAAACTGTCCGGTCTTACCAGTACGTTCCACCCAATAGACATGCTCCTCCGGCTTTTGCTCCAGAAAATCGGTGACCGCAAATCGAATATCCCGGAGCTTTCTTCCAATATCCTGAAGCTCGCTTTTCAGGATCTCGTCTTCCGTGGCTCGAACCGATGAAACGACCGCGTTTTGGACTCGAGCTAAAGCATTCCCGATCGTGTCAGGGACAAGGTCCGGGTTACGTACTCGGAATTCGCGTCCTTTCGCAAAATCACAACGCGCGTCGACTGCTTGAAAGAATCGATCTACCTGTTCGACGGTTTCAGTTGTCTCTCGAACCGCCTCGCCATCTCGCAAAACCGTGAACAATCCCTTGCGAGTTTTCGGGTTATAAAGCCGGTAAAGAATCTGGCGGAGGCCGTACTGGGATATACCCAGGCCAACTTGTTTGGCCGCGACGGCTTCCAGCGTGTGTGCTTCGTCGAAGATGGCGAAGTCATTAGCAAAAAGATATCCGTTCCCGCGGTTCACCAGGTCACCCACGGCCTCTAAGTAAAGAAAGAATAAGGTGTGATTAATGACGATAATATCCGCCGTGAGCAGCTTCTTCCGGGCTTCCTGATAAAAACATTTCCCGTCTCCGCTGCAGGTTTTCGGCGTGCATAGATGGGGTTCGCTGCAGATTTGGAGCCACAGCTCGGGGTCCGGTTCTGCGTCCAGCTCGCTCAAGGTCCCTTCCTTGGTAGTCCGCGCCCAATCTTTAATTCGCAGCAGTTCTTCTTGTTGGCTGGAAGTGAACAAGTCTGCGCTATTTTGGAGGGCGCGCAGCAGACGATTCGGACAAAGGTAATTCTGCCGGCCTTTCATCAGAGTCGCCTCGAAAGGCCGGTCAATTAATTTGCGAACCGCGGGGATATCTTTATGAAGCAGCTGTTCTTGCAGATTGATCGTATGTGTAGAAACGATCACTTTGCGGCGATTCTCGAGGCCGAAAATTAACGAGGGTACCAGGTAGGCCAATGATTTGCCGACCCCGGTCCCTGCTTCAACCACTAGATGCTGGTTTTCTCTAAGTGCTCGAGCGATGGACTCGGCCATCTGCTGTTGCTCAGGCCGGTATTCGAACTTCGGTTGCTGAGACAAAACGCCGGTGCGGCCGAACGTTTCCCGGATCGAACCCTCAAATTCATTGTCAAAATCTTCCCGTAAAGCGATCACGACCGGCGAATTTAGTCTAAGAGGTGGATAATCGCGTGGAGAGGCGAGGAGTTCAAGGAGGCAAAGGAGCCAGGAGTCAGAATCCAGGAGTCAGGAGGGAAGGGGCGGGGGGAGCGCGCATGATACTGGAGGGGAGCCGCTTTGGGTTGTGCCCTAAGATCTCGCGATTTTCTTTCCAGCGCCCAGCAGGCCAAACATGGTGTTAAACAGGCGGCCCCCGCAAGCTACCGCACGTGATGTTCGGCCCAGCGCTGTGCTCGGAGAATGTCGATTCCACCTGCCGCCGACAAGTTACACGTTCAGCCGTTTGCGGGAGCCGCCTGTTTAACAAAGTTTGCGGACATACGCCGCGCCAAGACAAATGACGCGGGCCTCTTGGGCACGACCCAAAGCGGCTCCCCTCCAGGGGGTACCTGGCCCCCCTTGAACTCCTCCGACTCCTTCCTATTTTACCACCGTGTTTTTCGGCATCTTAGATCGGTACCTGCTCAAGAACTTTTTATTGTTCTTTTTCTACTCGATCTTCGGGATCCTGGGCATTTGGTTGGTCTACCAGCTCGGCGTCGAGGGCCCCAGGTTCCTGGAATTGCATCTCTCGGCGCGGGTCATTGCGCTTTATTACCTCGCGCAAGTTCCCTACATGCTGGTCCTCTGGATGCCGCTCGCCGTCTTGCTCGGTTTGCTCTACGTGCTGACCAGGATGTCACGGCGTAACGAGATCGTAGCGATGCTGGGTGCCGGAAGAAGTGTGCCCAGAGTGCTACTGCCTTTGATCGTCTTTGGATTGGTGCTTACCGGCGTCTGTGGATATCTGAATTACGAGTTGGCGCCGACAGGGTATTACGTCATGAACAACCGGATGGATGAGGTGTCCAAAGGGCATTCCAAGATCACGTATTTGGATGGACACGTCTACGTTAACCGGAGACAGCATCGAATTTGGTTTGTCCAATTGCTGAATACCAAGACACGTGAGGTCAAAGGCTTGGAGATTACCCAGCAGGACGCGAATGAGGTGATTCAATGGATCGCGTACGCCAAATCAGCGGTTCACAGTGGGCGCAACTGGATCTTGTATGACGGTAAGATCTCGTACGTAGATGCAGATGGGAATGTCACGGATGAGGAGTTCTTCGACAAAAAGGAAGAAACAGACTGGTCAGAAACGATTTGGCAATTAGGCAGCTCAGCGCTCAACGGCCGGATGATGACCGTGCCCGAGCTCCAACATTACTTGAGGGTCAATTCGGATTTTCCTAAGAGCACGCTGGCTGAATATCGGACCCAGCTTTGGGACCGTTTTGCCGTGCCGGTCAATGTGCTGGTGGTCGTGCTTATGGCCAGCCCGCTTTGTGTGGTTTTCTCCCGGCGCGGCTCGCTCGGAGGCGTGGCTGCTGGTTTGTTTCTGTTTCTAGGGCTATTCGGGGCTGGGCAGATTTTTGCCGCTTTAGGAGCGGGTTCGCGCGTTTCGCCTCTGGTGGCCGCTTGGACACCGGCAGCGGTATTCTTCGTGCTGGGCGTCGCGCTCGTCTATCTCCGCTCTACGAACCGGCCGATTCCGTTTCTGGGCTAGGAGCGGCAGGAGCGTCCTTTTCCCACAGCCGGGATCGAAGAGCGGCCAAAGCGGCAGCGGTTTCGGCTTGCTTCTTACTTGAACCCTCGCCCGCACCGAGCTCGGCGTTGTCCCAAATTACTTTCGCGATAAA
>JAFAHI010000610.1 GCA_019237325.1 Verrucomicrobiota bacterium
ATTGCGGCTTTCGCGACCCGGCTCTGGCCATGGCGGCCAATGTAGTGCACCACTTCTCCGCCACCGGTCGAGTGGCCAACGTGGATCGCGTCCTTTAGGTTCAGATGCTCTGTCAATGCGGCAAGGTCATCGGCGTAGTGATCCATATCGTGACCCTCGCCGGTCTGGCTGGAGCGGCCGTGGCCGCGCCGGTCGTGGGCGATCACACGGAACCCCTTGCCCGCAAAAAACAGCATCTGGTTATCCCAATCATCGGAGCTCAGCGGCCAGCCGTGATGAAACACGAGAGCCCGGCCCGTGCCCCAGTCCTTGTAGAAAATTTCCGTACCGTCCTTCAATTTCAGCGTGCTCATCATGGTTTCCTGTTCGAAGGGGATTGGGATAGCTGTTTTTTGTTTTATGGTTGCTGTCCTGAATCATGGTCAGCGCAGTCCGCCCGCAACTCGGATATGCTCTCCACTGACCCAGCGGGATTCATCCGATGCTAAGAAGACCACTGCATCGGCCACCTCATCAGGCTGTCCGACCCGGCCGAGGGGAGTTGTTTCAGTGACAAACTTCTCAAGATCCGATCCGATCACACCCGAGCTTGTCGTTCCCTCGGTCACAATGACGCCCGGGTTTACGGAGTTTACACGAATCTGGCGCGCGCCCAGTTCCTTTGACAGAACTCCAGTGATCGAATCAACCGCGCCCTTGGTACCGGAGTAGACTGCGGACATCGGAGGCGTGGCAGTGCTGACCACCGAACTCAGATTGACAATGCTAGCACCAGCCTTGAGATGAGGCACCGCCGCCTTTGTAACCAGCAGCAAGCCCAGGACGTTGATCCCGAATTGGCGGTGAAAACTCTCTTCGGTAATGTTCTCGATCGGGCTGAACTCGTAGACGCCTGAGTTATTTACAACCACATCCAGGCTACCGAAATTACTGAAGGCCACATCGACGAGCGCCTTGGCTTCACTCTCCTTGGTCACATCGCCTTTAGCGGCGACAGCCTTCCCGCCAGCTTTCGTTATGGCAGAGACGACTTTGTCTGCGCCGTCCTTGTCGGAGGCGTAATTGACGACGACGACAGCCCCGGCTTTGGCGAGCGCCTTGGAGATGGCTGCGCCAATACCTTTTGAACCGCCCGTAACGAGGGCGACTTTACCCGTGAGTTTGCTCATATAATCTCTTTTGTACTGATAGTATTCTGAAAGTTTGACGTTGTCGGTCGACCCTAGATGAAGGCAGCGCGATGCTTATCCACAAATGCCTCAAGTGTCAAAGGTGGGTGGCCGCCGATCCTTTCAACGAAATTGTTCATGCCGGAAAAGAGGCCGTTATCGTGGTCGATAGCGACTTCCCCGATATGCTGCGCGAGGAATGGATTCTCCCCACCGGTGGTTTCCCGGACAAACTGCTCCGGAGTGATTTTCTCATAGCGGATTTCTTTGCCGAGGGTCTCGCCGATGATCTCTGCGATTTCTAAAGAGTTCATCTCGACCGCGCCGTAAAGTGGATAAACCTTGCCCGCATGCGACGCGGGATCGGCGAGGATTGCAGCGATGACAGCGCCTTGGTCCTCGGCGGCGATGGGAGCATGACGGCCAGTTGTGCCAAGCGGAATGGCCAGGCGACCTTCGCGAATTAGGTTCCGCAAATGCAGGTACCACTCCGCAAAGTAGGTGGGACGAAGATGCGCCACCGGCACGCCCGACCAGTTGAACACCTGTTCAGACAACCAGTGCTGAAGGGCGGAATTGCTCTTGGAATCAGAACGGGACGACTTCTGAGACATGTTCACAACAAACTCGGCCTTGGACTCGAGTGCAGCTTGGGCGAACTGGGCCGTTGCTTGGGTAATGCCCGGCCGAAACGGGAAGACGAAATAGGCGCGCTGCACGCCTTCGAACGCTTTGCGGACCGCGCCGAAATCAATGAGGTCGCCGACAAATAGCTCCGCACCTAGCGATTCCAGTTCCTGTGCGCGCACGTCCTTCTGGTGAACGAAGACGCGAACGGAAAGACCCTTCTTGAGCAGCTTCCTTGTGGCTGCGCCGCCGGTTGCACCGGTTGCGCCGGTGATGAGGATGGTAGGTTTCATGATTTCGATTGAATTAATCTGAAGTTGGTTTGACCGACCTTTGCAGGCCACGAAGAGTTGAGAATGATGCTGCAAAGTTTATAAGCTCGAACGTGGGGTCATGGAGCGCCAGCAGGTCGACTTTTACCGTTCCGAACATGATCTCCGGCTTGTAACAAAAGCCACCGTGGAGCAAGAGGATGATCTGAGGAATGGTGCAAGAGGGGTTGTGGCTCGGTTTCGCAAAGCAGTTCGGTGACTTCCCAATTCCGGGAGCCGGATGCCTGCGATTGCCTCGATCTCTTGCGTCACGACACTACCGGTAGTCCCACTGCCCTGCACCGACCACGACATCTTTCCGACGATTCGCGCCAACCTATTCTCGGATGCCGGAGGAGCGAAATCGGCCGCGATAGTCACCCGGCGTGGCCTGAAGTAGCCGCACAAAAACGCGGCCCATTACGTCCGCGCTTCCGAATCCGCAGCGCTCGGCGATCTCAGCCAGCCCCTGTGTTGTTCGCTCGAGATAGCGACGAGCCGCTTCCACCCGCAGGTGCTCCACATAACGTGCGGGCGGTTCACCGATTTCGGCGGTAAAGACTCGTTGAAAATTTCGTCGACTCATCGCCAATCGCTGTGCCAGAGCTTCGACGGAAAGATCAGCGCTCAGGTGTTCGGTCATCCAAACCTGAAGCTCGTGGAGTGGCTTGCGTTCCGTCTTTTGTGCCGCAAGCGAAACACTGAACTGCGCCTGGTTCCCCGGACGCTTGAGAAAGACGACCATGATACGTGCCACCTCAAGTGCCAGCGCCGCGCCGTGGTCTTCTTCCAGTAGGGCCAGCGCAAGGTCGATGCCCGAAGTAATTCCAGCCGAAGTGTAAAATTTTCCGTCCCGGATCCAGATGGGTTCCGGTTCTACCTTTACCTTGGGAAAACGCTTGGACAGCTCCGCTGCGATCCCCCAATGCGTTGCGGCGCGGCGCCCGTCAAGAAGGCCTGCTTCCGCCAGGATCATCGCTCCGGTACAAATCGAGCCAATTCGCCGGCTTCTTCTGGCGGCCCTCTGCAACCATTTGATGGCTGCGGGCGATGCTTTCTGCTCCTCGACATTCAAGCCACCTGGAACCAGCAGTGTATCAATTTCTCCCCGGAATGAGCTGTAGTCGCTATCACAGTAAAACGACAAGCCAAACATCCCTGCAATCGGGCCTCGCTTTCGCGACCCAGCGCTGATCACCTTGAGATCATAGAGAGGCTTTCCGCCCGAAACCTTGTTGGCCATTCCGAAGGCGTCAAACGCACCAATCAAATCGGTTCCTAGAATAGGAGGGACGCATAAAAAAACGATTCGCTTTGTACTGGACGCCGCAGCCATTTGGCGAGAATCGGCACATGGCACAGTAGGTCAAGCTGCTTCGGAGAAAATGAGAATCTACCAAAACTGTCACTTTTTTCGTTATCAGCTTCATAGGTAGTCAGGACGACGAAGCGAGCCGCGGAATCGCGCTGACAGATTTCATCAGTGACGCCAACTCCATCGAGAACCGGCATTCCGCAGATCGAGGAAGGTGTCGGCCGGTGCTAGAACGCTCCGCACCGCTGAGCGAAAGGTTTGTCGAAGAGTTAGTGCGTCAGTTTTTTTGCGGAGTCCGAGTTCGAGCTGAAGCGCCGACCCCAGCTTTCAAGCGCGCGTCTCGTACAAAACCAAAATTGAAAGACAGGATGGATGGCCAGTTGACGCTGGACGAAATTGCGAAGCGTTCGGTGTGAAATACGTGTGGAAAACGAAATTTTCCATCCGGTTTTCGTTATTTTAGAATCACGTATAAATGCGCGTAACTGTCACGATTGCAGACAAGTAGGTTTGTTTGTTGCAACAACAAAAATGGAATCGGATATCACGCGAATCGCGTTTTAACGTGAAGATGGTAACAACTCAGAGCACATGTCGTATCGTCATTTTCGCGATGGACTGAGATCTGAGTCCCACGGTTCTAATCTCGAGTTCAAACCGGCCCGGTTTGACTGGTTCGACACCTTATGAGTCAGAGCCTCTGGTCGTGAATAACCTGTAAATAAGATGGGGATAAGTTTGGATAAGTTGGGACTCACCGAGAGGCTTTCGATAATGCTAAGCTGGCCACTCCGCCTCCTCACCTGCTGCCGGCGTAAACGAGCGAGTGACAGGGGGCTGAGTTGAGCGCCCTCCTTTGATTTTACAAATATCGGACCCGCCTGAGAAAGCCCGCGGTTCTCGCCAGCCGTGATCTTTCGGGCGGAGCTTTTCGTGCCAACCAATCCCAAAGGACAGCCCGTGTGATCCCGAGTTCAGTAGCCGTTTCTCGATCGCTCTTTCCAGAGTCCCTGGTGTAACGGCCCAACGCATCCAGAACTTCGTCGGTGCTCATGCCGAGAACATTTTTTAAGACAGAAAAGATGCTATTGTCTAGCCATTAATAGGGATTGTTTTACCGGCGAACGGCAGAAATGAGACGGGGCAAATCGGATTCGCGTCAATACGCGCAACGACGTATTGCCGGAAAACGGCGTTCGGTCACAAGGTCCTTCTGACGCGCCCCGTCGCCTTCGGCGAAGCTCTGCCCGCCGGCACTCGCCTAACCCTCTTCTCGGCGGACAAGCCGGACCGCTTCTTTACCGTTATCAAATTTGGATGGATAAAATCTCAGGAGTTGCGCTTGCACTAAGAGAGGGGCGTTCCTACCTATCAATTCGAGGACGGCCTGCCGCGCCGTAGGCCTGCCGAAGGCGGGAGGAAGGCAGAACGCATATTCTGATCCATCTGCCGATTGAGGCCAGCGAACATCGATGGTGCCTTTGGCGGCCGGATCTAGCCGGCTTTGATTCGAGGTCGATTTTTGAGGGTGCGCTGATCGAGGAATAGCGAAGTTGGAGTGTTGGAGCAACGGAGTATTGGAGTGCTGGACTACTGCACCTCCGAGAGTAGGACGGCTTAGCTGTCGAGACACAAACGAACCTCGGATGATAAATCGACAATCGGCCTGATCCAGTGGCTGGCGCTGCTGGACAAGTCGTAACTCTCTCCGATAAGAATAGATAAGATGAAGGCTGCTTTGACGATTTGGCTGGTCGCCGCGTCTATGGCGGCTAGCCGTGCGAACAATTTAGCCGATTCGGAGATCGTGGTCGCGATTCGTTATCTCAAAGCGAAAGGGACCAGCCATGCCCAGCTCTTCTTGTTTCGGGAGGACGGCCGTCTTCTTCGACAACTAACCAACGAAAACGTTGCTCAAGTGAGGAACCCGCGGTTTGCGCCGGACGGCGAGACGGTCGTCTTTACCCGCGAGGTAGGGTCGAACAAAGAGTATTGGAGCGTCGAACCTCGCGGGAAAAATCTTCACGTTCTTCCGGGGGCGCCTCCCTGGTACGACAAGAAAAATGACGCACCGTTCTTTACGAACTTAGAAGAATCTTACGCCGGACCCAATCCCGATGCTCCTTCGGAAGAGCAAAAGGTGGTGACGTTCCCTTCACCGGACGGCTCGACCCAATTGATTCTGAAACAGACAGAGGACGAGGATGATCAGGGCGACGGACCTGGTCATGGCAAGCACTACGAATTGCGAGACATCTCGTCCGGTAAAACGACTGAGTTCAATAGTTTGCCTGGGTTTGAAGGAGTCTTCGAAATACTACATGGAAGCGAGGACAAGGATCAGCACTTCTTGATTCAGCCTCCGCTCAGAGTCGCATTTTTTGGACTGCATCTCGACAGCACGGCAGGAGATACCACTTATGCACTTGATCTCAATGTGCCGCGTCTTATCCGCTTATCACCAAATTGGGCAGCGCCAATCCCACTGCCCAGTGAACCTGCGTTTTTGACACTCACAGAGGTTCGTTTTGTTACAATACCAAACAGTACTAAGACAGCCAACTGTTCGTACATGGAGCGATGGGACGCGAGTTTTCACAAGATTCGTTACAGCACCGATGCCGCTGCGATCTGCTATGGTGCTTCGTTATATCGGCCGGGAAAGACACCCGCAGTGGTTTCAGTCCGAAATTTTTCAGCGAATGAATAGGACCTTGTCCTAGAGGGGGAGCTCGACAATCAAGCGCTCGACTAACTGTTTCCTCGAATGCCAAGCTCGACCGCTTCTTCACGGTCATCAAATTTTGGATGGATGAAACCCCAGGTGTTACACCGGCTCTCAGGACCGGCGTTCCTTCCTAACAGGTCGAAGACGGCCCGCCGCGCCGTAGGCTTTGCCGAAGGCGGGAGGAACGCAGAATTCATTTACTGATCCACCTGCCGATTGAGAAAGAGGACGAAAACCGACGGTGTCTCTGGCGCCCCGATCACGCAGGCTTTGATTCGAGGTCGATCTTTGAGGGTGCGATGATTAACGATTAGAACGCGTCTAGAAAAAACGCTCTAAAATCCGATTAGAGCGCGTTTGAGAAGAAGTCTGGTATCCTGAAGACCCGGTAAAAGCCACGATTTTCTAAGACAAATGTCTACCGTCCCGGCAGTCAACCTTTCTGGTGTGCCGATTGCGGCCTCAGTCAGAACGGTGTTTTTAAGCGGAACCAACTCCCCATGGTTCATTCCTTCTTTAAACACGAAAATGTATTTTATCGTGATGCGCCAAACGCAATGCTGAGTTAGTGAAGCTTGGCCAGTACTGCTTCTCCCTCGTGCTTGGTCTCAGGATCGTCTTTTTCGGTATTTTCCATGGCGAGTCCTTTTTCGATGAGGCGGCGGCCTTCATCGTTTTTGCCCATCTCCACGTCGACGGTGCCAAGCGCGATATAATGCATCAGGCGGTTCGGATTTAGCTGAATGGCCTTTTCGAAACAAGTAGCGGCTTCTTCAAAGGTGGCGGAAGGCAACCCTCCAAGTGCTAGCGCCATCATCCGATGGATGGGATCCACCTCCCGGCCACTTTGATCTTTCGGATACAAATACTCTACGCCGGGAATTGAAAGTCTAACACAGCTGTTCCGATTCCGGCTGACGCCCGAAGTACCCGAATCAATTCTGGCGGGCTGGCTTCCCGATTAAGCGGCTACACAAGGGAAGCCCCTCGTTAGGGTGGGCATCGACTCGACCGACGGAGGGGTGAACGCGCCGATGAGGCAACTCCACGCGTAGGTTATCATTACAGAAGATACCAAGACTAGACAGCTGCGATCGGGCATGTCTCGCTTCTACGATGAGTTTGCTCTTGTGGTTATGGGCTTCGGCCGGGAGTTACCAAAGACGCTGCTTGGCGCTCTAACGCATCTGGATCCTGATTTTGAGCACCTAACCTACGGAGATCAAAGGGCGGCGAGGCGCCTGGCCTTTCTTCCTTTTACTGAGCGCGCGTTAAGGGGAAGAAGCGATTTGATTACCTCTAACAGTTGGTTAGGAATGAATGGCTTGTCTAAATGACCATCAAAGCCAGCAGCTGTGATGCGATTCCGATCCGTCCTCTGTGCCAAAATGGTAGTTGCAATAACCGGCACGTTTCCGCCGGCCTCTGATCCTAGCGCACGAATATCTCGCAATAGCTCAAATCCATCCCGTTTTGGTAAACGGATACTGGAAATGACGATATCCGGTTTGTGATTCTTGACTGCAGTCAATCCATCGAAAGCGTCGGGACTGATAAAGACAATAGCACCTTTCCCGCGCAAAAATGTGCCTAGAGCAGAACGAACTCCCTCGTGATTATTAACGATAACAAATGTAACACCGCTCAGATTCATCGGGAATTAGATAGGTTCCCGGATTTCGCTTAGCACGTGAGAGAAAATTCGGCAAGTTCGGAAAGCTGCCCTGAGCCTCTGGTCAGGCGGGGCCCTTATTGCTGTTTTTGATTTTTGACATTAAGAAAGGTCCTGCCCGAATAGGCGAACTGGGACCTCGCCAGTTCCAGTCACATGAATTTTTCGCAGCTAAATGCGTCTTCGCTTCCGGGCGCTATAGCGGATTTTCGCGAACACAGTTTTGTCGCCTGGAACTCAACGTTCCTTAAGCAAACGGGTTATTCTGAAAGCCGAATCTGGCGTCTCAAGGGAAATCAAGCATCTGCAGAACTCCAGGTTGGCACTGGATTCTGATTGGCGTCGCCATCGCCAGGAAGGCCTTCCCATCAACATGAGTTGGTACCTCAACACACTTCGAAGCGGAGGAGTCGTCGCGATAAGCCAAGCGTAAATCGCTAGCCCAAACGAGAGACCAGCTTAAGGAGCTCGCTGGGCCGTAGACAAACCGCTATTGTTCCCGACTCTCTTCTACTTCATCACGGATTGAATCTCGGTTTCTCTCAAACGTTTCCTTCACTTCTCGAAGGGTTTCCAAAGAATCTTGCCAGCTATCTTCGCGAATAGCAGATAGACTCGACCCCAATTTTCCAATTAAGGATAGGAGTCACTACCCTCTGCAAAGAGTATTCGACGCGACCAGACTTAATAGATGCAGCAGAAAAAGCAGCACGCGAACTTCCGACGTGTATGAGCGTCTAATTCGCGGTGTCCTGCCCCGTTCATCATTACCGGTCGATTAACGACTGCGCCCGTTTGTTATCAAAGTGCCAAGTTGGGAGGCAAGGCCAGAACAGCGTGATTTTTCGGCCAGCCTACCGGTGCGAGGCGGCCGCAACCAGATTATCCGGACCGATTTCGATCAAATTTGCGATCTCCCGACGAAACGCGGTCTCCGCTTCAGCCTGGTTTTCATACCCTGAAATGACGATTTCCAAGGTTTGCTGGGCCAAGCCGCGTTCTCCGAGCAGGACGGAGCGAAGTCGGGTAAGCTGGCCCCATCTGTCCGGGCTTCGGGGTCGCTGCAAACCTTTCAACCCATCTTCCCAGACGCAAAAAAACACATATTCCTTATCCTCGCCGTCCTGGAAATCCAGTGCATGAAAAGGAATCGAGAGGCCCTTTACTTGAACACTGATCATGCCGTAGTCCCTGTCAGCCTTGTAGCCTGCTGCGGGGAAACATACTTCGGGGCGGTGCCCGCGCGCCAGAATCCGAGACCAACCAGGACCCTCGGCCCACCTGAAAAAGTACGCTACCCAGTGACTGCCGTCGCCGTTCGTCCACACGGCGCCGCGTCCTTGATCAAATAAAAGCGCATCCGCTTCCGCTTTTGTGACTGGTATGTCAGCAAATTCTGCTTTGTGAACCGGCCAAGAAAAAGACCATTTCGTCGTCTGAACAGGGGCGTGTGCTCGATACCAAATCTCTGTGCCGACAAAGACGAACAGGATCCAGCCGCCAAAGCCGACTAGCGTACGGTAGGGATAGTGCGCCGGTCTGGTCTTAATCGCAGCCGGCAGCGTCGCTAGACGTCCGGAAATGAGACGCCCTGCAGCCAAAACACCCAGAAAGCAGGCTGTGATCGCGGCATAGCCGATCGGATCATGCCAGGTGGCGACTGATTCACTTCCTTGCTCCGCTGCTACGATTGTCAAGCAAATCGTGCGAACGCTGTTGAAGACAAACGCGATGACCGCGCCGATAACTACCAATGCATACCTGCGTCGGAAAGAGGACCGGTACAATTCGCCTAGAAACAGTGTAAGCATTAGCACTGCCTGTAGAGATCGGATACCGCTGCAGGCTTCGTCCAATCCCACCGATCCGGTTCGGAGCTCAATCACATTCCCGTGTTGAAGAGCGGGTATTCCCAATAGATTCAGGCCACCCGCGGTGACCAAGGTCGATAGCCGAGTCAGCGCGTGAACTGCTCCGCTTTCTAGAAAAGTTGGCCATGGTACCGCCGCCAGTATTAGACAGATGCTAAATCCGAAATGACGCAACCAAACCGTTCCTCCGCACCAATAGATCATGCAGAGCGATAAAATCACCGTCTGGCCGGCAAGTAACCAAGCTACTACGCTCCAATCCGGGTTGGCTTGCACGATCAACCAGATCGGGAGCAATCCTAGAGCAGTCACCCAAAAGGCGCATCTGGCCAGACCGACGTTCGGTGCGCCAGGCGCAGGCCGGCTCCCCCAACGGAGCCAGAATAGATAACCGCAGAGTACCGGCACCAACCATCCGAAGCTATATTCCGGCTCAACGACCCAATATTGTGCCAGGCGCTCAATTAACATGCACCAGAGCCCACCAAAGACCGCGCCTGCAACCGTCCATCGTGGCAATCTTTCTAACTGCCACATCCGTGGTAGCCCTCCAATTCAGAGCTCCGATCACGATCGCGAAACGGAGCCAAAATTAGGCGTTTTTGATCTATCACACCGATCGGTGGCGCTACTAGCCAAACGGCGCTATCGATTTTCCAAATCTCGCCGGCGCAACAAGTGCTGGGACGTGAAAAGCAAAATCGTTGATACAATGGCAAGCAACACAAACCTGTTATTTACTTCAGGAACAGCGGGCGGACCGCGCCTCTCTCAGTTGTCAATCGCGGCGGGCGGTGCGTCAGGAAATCTATAAAGACCAACAAACTACGATTAATGGGTGTGGGAGCGACGCAAACGTCTTGCTGAGAAAAACGCGACGGCGCCGACGACAGGAATCAGCACCAAGATCGTGTTTACTTCAGGAACGGCCGGAGGATCATGTTTTTGCCATCCCTTGTGGAGGCCGTTATTGTCTACATTACCTGGATCGGCGGACGCCAATACCGGCAAAAGCAAAATGGCCGCTAGAGCGCAGACCTTTCCAATGCGGTTGTAAAATCGGGGTACAGACATGGCACATTGTCGGAAGTATTTAGCCGAAAAGGAAGACCTGAACCGAAATGTATATGCTGCCGGTTGTGAAAGTTGTGGCTATTTAAGATTCTGGCGCTTTCTGACGTACCGGCTTTCCGCAAGCGCAGTACAGAAGTCAGAACAAAGCCAGCTCGTCACAATATCTGCTGCGACCATAGCCAGTGACGACTGCCTGATCCGGCAAAGCCCAATCTTACCTAGCCGTTTTCGTTTGGATTTGAGCGCGAGGAACGAGCAGCGAATCATCAAACGCAAAATACAGCTACTCTTCAGCGCGGAGCGGAAGTGAGCTCAAGGTCAAAACGGGGGTAGCCCGTAGGGAGGACCCTGTTTATGCCGGATTTGAGCTTGAACTCGCTGGAGCGGAGCGCTAGCCGCGTGCGCTTGAGTTAGGTTCAGCTTTCCCCCAAATGCGAATCAATGAACTCGACGAGTTCTTTGGGGGAAAACGGCTTTCGCAGCAGCAGCCTTTTTTTGATCATCGCCGCCGCTTTCTCGTCACTCTCCGGTACCGCTCCCGTCATAAACAGCACGGGAAGTTTCGTATATTTTCGGCGAGCATTCTCAGCGAGGGTAAAGCCGTCCATCGATCCCGGCATCACCATGTCTGTCAACACTAGGTCGATCTTAGTTTGGCCTTGCTTAAAAACCTCCCAGGCGCGATCGCCGCTTCGACTTGTTATGACATTGTAGCCGACGTTTTTGAGAACTCGCTGGATGAGATTGAGAATGCCCGGCTCGTCATCAACGACAAGTATCGTGCGGCCAGCTCTTTTAGCTTGCGAGACCGACGACATCATCGCGCCGTCTGTCTTTGTTCCCAAGCGCGAATGTTATGCAGAAGTTGGAATTTCGCGCTGCGCTGATAGGCAATTGGCGAGCTCGCGAACGGACACATAAACGTCTATTTGAGAGTAATGATTTTAGACTCGCCCGTTTCACTTTTTCCTTCAAACCCGTGGAGTAGTTGCATCCAGGAACTCGCCTTCCTACCTATCAAGTCGAGGGAGTCCTGCCGCGCCGAAGCTCCGCCTCCGCAGGGCCTGCGGCGTGACAAGCTTTGCCGGAGGCGGGAGGAAGGCGGAAATCATTTACTAATTCACCGCCCATCGAAGCAGAGAATGAAGACCGTTGGTCCCTCTGGCGGCCGGATTACGCAGGATTTGATTCGAGATCTATTTTTGATGGAGCGGTGGTAGAGGAATAGAAAGGTTTGCGGCAGTCATTGCCCACGATCGCCTCTTTTGGGATGCCGAAATTGAAGTTGGTGAATTCCCGTCGTTCTCGGGACAAGCCTTATCCGATTGATTTTCAGGCCTACGCTTTGGATGGCTTTTCGTAACTAACTCCTAAGGCCTTCAGCAGCTTGGGATCAATCTTCCCGGTTGCCTTTAATCCATGGTCCGCTTGAAACCGCCGAATCGCCTCTATACTACCGGAACCGACTATGCCATCGACTTGCCCGTGATAGTAGCCTTGGTTGGCCAGTTTTGTTTGGACTGACATAGCCAGTTTGTTCCAGTAGTCAGCACCGTACTGCGGAGCGTTGGCTGACGAATCGTCATAGGAGGGATAG
>JAFAHI010000071.1 GCA_019237325.1 Verrucomicrobiota bacterium
GAACTCCTGAACTCCTGAACTCCTGAACTCCTGAACTCCTGAACTCCTGAACTCCTGAACTCCTGAACTCCTGAACTCTCATGAGCGTTTCCGTCCGGCCCGCCTGCTCCGAAGATCTGGTCGCACTAGCCCGTTTGCTGGATGAGATCGTTGCATTCCATCATAGTGAAGATCCTGCTCAGTTCAAAGAACCGGAAGCAGCGGAACACAGTCGCTATCTGGAAGGGCGGTTCCAAGACCCGGACGCAGCCGTTTTTGTCGCTGAAGATCACGGTGTTCTAGCGGGCATTGCCGTCACCGTGATTCGCGAAGCCCCGCCCTTTCTCAATCCGGACCGGTTCGTTCTTTTAGAAAACCTTGCGGTGGCCACGAAATTCCGCCGAACCGGGGTCGGACGAAAACTCGTGGACGCGGCAGTCCTATGGACTCGAGCGAGAGACATGCAGGAGTTGGACTTAAACGTTTATGAGTTCAATCACAGCGCAATTCGCTTCTATGAAACAATCGGTTTTCGAACGGTTAGCCGGCGGATGAAGCGGACCTTGGCGCCACTGGTCGAAACAAAGCATTGACGCAGGCTGCCGGGCTGAAGAAGGTCTCCTCCATGGCGGAGGAGCAGCAATCCTTGGGACCGACCTCTGCGGGGAATGAAGACTTGTCCTCGGAAGTCCGGCTCAGCCGGACGAAGGAGGAAGTGGGACCGACTTCCGTGGGGCGTGAAGATGTGGGACCGACCTCGCAGGTACCCGGAGCAACCAGCGAGACCGTCTCCAGCGCACAATCGCCACTGGACATCGGTTTCGTCGGCGATATCCGCCTGACCAATCTGCTGAGCAACCACTCCGGCGAGTCGGACGTTTGGATAGGAGAACGCCCCACTGGAGAACGGGTCGCGGTTAAGATCTACCGGCACGGAAGGCTTCCCGGTCTGATGGACGAACGTCAAAAATGTGCTCTCTCCCATCCCCGCTTATTACCAATTTTACAGGCCGGCGAGATCCAAGACCGATATTTCGAGGTATCTCCCTACGTTGCCAATGGAACTCTGACGGACTTGATCCAGCAGCAGCGCCATCTCAGCGACGCCGACGCTAAGCGCCTCCTGGAACAATTGGCAGACGCAATCCATTATTTGCATAGCCAGAACGTCCTTCACCGGGATATCAAGCCGTCCAATGTGTTCGTCACCCAGACCGAACCGTTGCAGGTCTCGCTCGCCGACTTCGGAACCGCTCGTCTCGGCGGATACCAGACAATCTTGACTGGCACTATCGGAACGGTCGCGTACTCAGCCCCCGAAGCCGTTACCGGTATGCAATCGGAGGCTAGCGATTATTGGAGTTTAGGGATGGTCCTGATCGAGGCGTTGACCGGCCGGCAACCGCTAGCCGGACTCGATGTCAAACAACAGCTGTACCGGGTTGCCGGAGGAAAGGTCGAGATTCCAGAAGCACTTTCGCCTCGCTGGAAGCAATTGTTAACCGGCTTGCTGACACCCGACTACACACTTCGATGGCGGAAGAAAGAGATCGACGATTGGTTAAAAAACGAATATTCGCCTGACCAGGGAGGGATCGCGTCCCCGCGATCCGTGGTTTCCGAACCTCGAAGGGTTGTCAGTGCACCTGCCCAGCGCTCGCGGTCGCTCACCGTCCGGTTACAGCGGGCCCCGGAGACAATTCAGTTCACCCCAACCGATATTTTGGAAATAGTCGGCGACAATATCAGAATATCGGTTCTCCGATATTTCTGGATCGCTCTCATCATTGGAGGGACTTCGCGTAACGAATGGATAGCGATGCTAATTCTAGGCCTGATCATGGCCGCCCAAACCGGTTTTCAATTCCTACCCTTCCGGCTTGAAGATTTGAAACGTGAGGTCCGGGTGAACCGCCAGCTTCGTCATCTCTCATCGCGGGAACGCAGAAGTCTGCGCCGCATGGTGCGCGCTTGGCTGAAGTCAGTGCGCGATCGAGACGAACGCGATTAACCGAAGTGCTCTCGGTTGAGCTATGGCCAATCGGCCGCTATGGCCAGCCGGCCAACCTGCCACTTTAGTTAAACTCCCTTAATTTAATAACTAGATACAAAGTTGTTGCAATATCGTACGTTTTTGCTAAGAGAACCATATGGCCTGGCGTATCGCAGATAATATTGTTCGCGGGGAAATCGATAACCAGACACCTGGGCTTGTCCAAGGTAAAATCTGGCTCGCCGGACGCGAAGTCCCCTTGGCTTTAAAATTGTCCGGCAACGGCCACAAAGATCTCGCCGGCTGCAAGCTCACCTTCTCTAATCCTGCGCCAAAGATGGACCCCGGCCTTTCTCTGAACCCAAGCCAGACCGGTGCCGTCGGAGATATGACGGCGGCCAGAAAAGTACGAGTAATCGACAACCTCGATTACGAGGCGCTCAAGAACGATCAACCGTTTTCCGAACACACGGCCAATGCGCTCTATCTGGAATGGTTCAGCGACACCAACGGACGCGTCGTCATCGAGTCCACCGACTACGAAGTTGAGATTGGCGAACCGGCCTGGCGACTCTCTTCAGAAGACGAAGCCCGCCAGCTCGAAGCGAACGCCGAAGCGATGCAGTCCTTCATGGACCGGATAACGGAGTCTTTCGACCCACGCGAGGAAGCTGCTTACAATGGCGATCCGAAAAATGAATTCGAGTGGGAGCTTTTCCTTCGCGCTTCAGACCGGCGTTCGACCAAACTCGGCGAATTGTTAGAAAAGTATAGTGACCATCCGGATCGAGATCGTTTGATCGCGCGCGGCATGGGTTGGAAGGAGATCGAGGAAATGTTGGATGCACAGGCTGAGTCGTCCGAGGAAGAGGAAGACGATCAGGACCTAGAGCTCGAAGAACCGGACGAGGAAGAGATTGCCCGCGCTGAGCGTCCGATCCGGCATCCTTTGGTAAAGCGTATTATCGACCGGTCTGTTGAGCTATCCCGATTGACCGAGAACCAGCGAGACGAAGATATAGACGAAATGCTCGGTGCGTACATGGTCGTGGGCCCGAAGATCGCCGGCGCGCTGACCATCGGCGACCACGATCTAGGCCCGGATCTCAACATGTTCGGTCTGGTGGTTGCTAAATTGAAACGAGCCGTTGGCGAACTTTCACGCGCCCTCACCGCAGCCAACCGGCTTAGAGATTCAAAACGCGACCTCCCTTTCTCTATCGACGAGTGGATCACCGAGATGCTCCAAACCCGGCAAGAGATCCTCGCCCTGATGGACGATTTCAGGAAAAGGATGGAGTGAGGCGCTTCGCTCTCGTACTCGTCGTCGAATCCTGGCGAGTGGAGTGATGGAGTACCGGAGCGTTGGAGTGATGGAGCACTGGAGTATTGCGCATTCTCCAAATTGCACCTGGATAGCGGTTGCAGGTGCCTTTAGGGCACTCTTTTTAGAATACCAAATCCAGGGTTAACCCCCGTGGCTGAGTCCTCTTGCCCCGAGGGGCAAAAAACCGAGCACTGTTGCCCTTGAAGTCCACAAAGTCCCTGGAATGCTCCTTACATGAGAAACACCGGCCTCCTCCGCCTCCCAAAGTCTCGAGCCGCCGTCGTCGACGCCACTGCCGCCG
>JAFAHI010000077.1 GCA_019237325.1 Verrucomicrobiota bacterium
CTTTCGAGGTGCGTCAGGGTATTTGACGATCAGCTCGTTCGGATGTTCCTGATGCCATTCCAGTGAGGCTTTCGTCCCGTAAACGCGGATACTGAGATTATTTTCTTCACCCACTGAGACCTGTGACGCGTAGAGTACTCCCCGGGCTCCGCCCTGATAGCGAAGTAAGAGGTTGCCGTCGTCCTCCAGGCGTCTTCCGGGGACGAAGGTAGTAAAATCGGCACACAACTCGTCGATCTCGAGCCCGGTGATATAACGACCCAGATTTTCCGCATGGGTGCCAATGTCGCCTATGCAACTCGAAGCTCCGGTTCTGGAAGGGTCGGTGCGCCAAGCCGCTTGTTTTTGGCCTTCAGCCTCGATCGGTTGAATCAACCAACCCTGCGGGTATTCCGCTACGACCTTGAGGACTTTGCCCAAATCACCATTCCGAACCAGCTCCCGCGCCTCTTTGACCATCGGGTAGCCAGTATAATTGTGAGTCAACGCAAACACTTTACCCGTTGACTTGACGAGCTCGCGTAACGCTTTTGCCTCAGCCAGATCGTAGGTCATCGGTTTATCGCAAACGACGTGGAAACCGGCCTCCAGAAAGGTTTTGGCGGGAGGGAAGTGCACGTGGTTAGGTGTTACGATCGACACGAACTCGATGCGTTCACTCTCTGGCAGCTTAGCCTCTGCGGCTGCCATCGTTTCATAGTCCGGATAGACTCTTGAGGGATCGAGTCCCAGGTCTTCACCTGAAGCTCGAGATTTAGCCGCATCAGAAGAAAAGGCTCCCGCCACAAGCTCAATGCGTCCGTCTAAGCGGGCCGCCATCCGATGCACGCCGCCTATGAAGGCATCCCGGCCTCCGCCCACCATTCCCATCTTTAGTTTTTGGGTCATAAGCTTCTTATCTGGTTCGCGATGCTCGTGAGTTAGGTCTTTTTGCGTTCAAAAGCCGCATCGAACGCCGCTCGGCTCGGCGCGAAATCGTACGACTTCACATTGCGACACGATTCCGTCGCGCCGTGGATCCGGTCCATGCGTCCGTCTTCCCACTCGATGGAAAGCGGTCCTCCGTACCCGATGTCATTCAGCGCCACGATGATATCCTCGAACCGAACATCTCCATGTCCGATCGAACGGAAATCCCAATAGCGCCGGTAATCGCCAAAATCGGTATGACCACCGAAAACACCGACGTCTCCGTTGCCGTGGCCCCACCATGCATCCTTCATGTGACAGTGATAGATGCGATCTTTGAACTCTCGAATGAACTTTACGTAGTCGACCCCTTGGTATCCCAAGTGTGACGGATCGTAATTAAAACCAAAGCGTCGATGCTGTTTGACGGCTTCCAGGGCTCGATGGGCTGACCCAATGTCGAAGGCGATCTCGGTCGGATGAACTTCGAGCGCAAAGTTCACGTTGTATTGCTCGAACACGTCCAAAATCGGTAAAAACCGGCGCCCGAAATCGTCGTAGCCTTTTTGCAGATAGTCTTGGCTGGTGGGCGGGAATGCGTAACAGGCGTGCCAGATGCTTGATCCGGAGAAAGCGTTGACCACGGCGGGAAAATCAAGGTCCTGAGTCGGCTTGGTATCGATAAAGTTCCGGCAGGCTCGAGCGGCCAACTTCATTTGCTCGGCTGCGCGCTGGCGAACACCTTCCGGATCACCGTCTCCCCAGACCGCGGGTGGTAGAATTGCCTGGTGTCTTTCATCGATCCGGTCACAAATCGCTTGTCCGACCAGATGGCTGGAGATCGAAAACGCCGTCAGGCCGTTTCCTGATAAGATCTGCCATCGCTCTTTACAATAATCCTTGGATTCAGCTGCGGCATTGACATCGAAATGATCGCCCCAACAAGCCAATTCAAGCCCGTCGAAGCCCATCTTTTTTGCTAGTGTTGCGAGGTCCTTCAAGGGGAGGTCGGCCCATTGGCCGGTGAACAAGGTTACTGGTCTAGCCATAGCGGAGGATTAGAAGTTTGGGGGTTGATTAAACGCTACTAGACGTTTCATCATCAAAATCCGCAAGTCGATCGATTAGGAAATCGGGTACGCAACAAAATGCGTAATCTGCGGACCTTTTCTTCCCCGGAATCTAAGGATTAACCGATCGGCACTTATGGAATCATATTGACTATACTAGATCAGTAGGGTTTAATTCGCTGCTCTTGGCAGAAATGAGGGGTGGCGAATGGAAACTCCGAGCACATTAAATCGGGAAGAATCGCTCTCGTTTGTCGTCCCGCTTCGAGATGAAGCTCCGACATTGGTGGAGCTTTTTGAAAAGATAGAGCAGCATGCATCGAAGGTGACGTCTCGATGGGAGGTTATCTTTGTCGACGACGGCAGCACCGACGGCAGCTGGGAGATAATCAGCCGGCTCGCTCTGGACAATCCTGGTCAAGTTAAGGCAATCCGATTCAGGCGAAATCTGGGCAAAGCGGAGGCATTGGCAGCCGGTTGGCAGAATGCTCAAGGGGAATTTGTTTTTACTATGGACGCCGATCTCCAGGACGATCCGGCCGAGATACCGCGCTTCCTGGAAAAAATGGCGGAGGGTTGGGACATCGTCTGTGGCTGGAAGCGTCGCCGCAATGATCCTTGGCACAAGGTGCTTCCAAGTCGGGTCTTTAATCTAATGCTGAGCAAGATCAATAGGGTGCGATTGCACGACCAGAATTGCGGTTTCAAATGTTATCGACGGGAAGTGGTCCGCTCAATCGCCCTGTACGGGGACTTGCACCGCATGGTTCCCTCGCTCGCCGCAATTCACGGTTATCGCACAACGGAAATTGCGGTTCAACATCATCCTCGGACTCACGGGCGCAGCAAGTACGGGTTTACCCGATTTCTGCGCGGATTCCTTGATATCTGGACGGTCAATTTTCTGCAGAATTTTCGGCACCGCCCATTCCACCTTTTGGGTAGCGTTGCTCTAGGGATGATCTTGTCTGGTCTCCTGGTTGCGCTTCTTTTATTGGTGTTACCGCTCCCGCTGAAATTAACCGGAGTGCTCGACCCGGCGCCGCCAATCCTGATGGTTGGAGCTCTGCTCACAGCTTTGCTAGGGCTGGTTTGCGAATGGAACATCCACGAGAGGACGGAGCAGTCTAAGCTTAAGCCGATTGTGGCCAGTATTGGTCTGCCGCCAGAACCCCGGTTGCGCTTGTCAGCGTCCGAAGGACACCGGCGAAGCGCGAACTCGACTGGCGGGCCTCTGGTTCTGTTGATCGAGCGAGATGTGACTAGTCGGGAGACACATGCCGCCCATTTGAGTGAGGCCGGCTGGAGCGTCATCGCCGCCAGCTCATGTCATGAGGCGCAGTTACGGCTGAGCGGACCAATAGAGGTTGTTCTGCTGGATTCTTCCAGCGGCACGGGCGCCGAAATGATGGAGTTAGTTCGGCTAGCTCGGCACACATCGCCGAATCCCAGGGTCATCTTTTTATTGAGCGGGGCCACCGCCGACCCGGCCGACATGAACCGGGTCGGCGCTTTTGCTGCGCTCCTGAAGCCGGTAGAACCGACCATCGTCGTCGGTCTGGCTCAAAACGCTCTCAGCCGCGGACGTCAGGCGCTGCTGGTTCCTTAGTAACCTTGGAAGAGCCGCAATTCGAAAAGCTTAATTATGAAAATCACTCACCCGAGTGATCCGCGTGGATTGCGGATTGCGCTCGTCGTTTCAACCTATCCCAGAACCGAGAACGACTATGAAGTCCCTTGGCTTAGGGAGTCAGTCAAAAGGCTCGCGGCTCGAGGACATAAAGTGATCGTCATCGCTCCGGCATATCTTGGGCTTAGAGACCATGAGATCGACGGCGTGACCGTACGGCGGTTTCGCTATGCTCCGGCTCGCTGGGAGACGCTGACTCATGGAGAAGGCGCCACCAACAAGCTCAAAAAGAATCCGATCCTGAAGTTGTTAACGTTGGGCTACCTTGTCAGCGGCGCGCATGCGGTCTGGAAAATTTGTCGCCGGGAACGGATCGAGATTTTGCATGTGCACTGGCCATTCCCGCATGGACTAATGGCGCTTTTGCCTTCCTGGTGGCCCGGATGCAAGATTGTCAGCACCTGCCATAGCGCAGAGCTCGCACTGGCAGCCGGCAGCAAAGTTTCCACCCGGCTCCTGGCATTTTGTCTAAGGCGATCGGCTGCGATCACCGCGAACAGCGCCCATACGGCAAAGCTGATTCGCGATGTCTCACAATGCGGGTCACAAATCATTCCATGGGGTGCGACCGTCAAAGTGGACCAGAGCGAACGCCAGGAAAGACCAGTCACCAATCGCCAATCACAAATCACGGCTTGTGCCTCCCCACCTCCAACCAGGTCCCCAAGTTGGGTCACTTCTCACCTCTCACCTCTCACCGCTCACTCCACGAAAGAGGCGCTCTTGTTGTTCTCGGGCCGATTGATCGAACGTAAGGGAGTCAATTTCTTGCTTCGGGCGATGCCGCTGATTCTAAAAGAACGGCAGGTCCGGTTAGTGATTACCGGTGATGGTCACTGCCGGCAGGAATGGGAAGAGCTCACGCGGCGGCTTGGGCTAAACGGCAATGTCCGATTTGCCGGCTTCGTCAGCAACGAGGAGCTTGGATCACTGTTTCGATCCTGCTCGATCTACGTTCACCCGGCTATCTACGATTCAAGGGGAGATACCGAAGGGCAGGGTGTGGTGTTAGTTGAAGCGCTTGCTAACACTAAACCGGTGGTGGCATCCGCGGTCGGTGGGATCGTAGACTTAATCAAGGATGGCGAGACTGGTCTCTTGGTTCCGGAGAAAAATCCGGAGGCCATCGCGCACGCCGTCCTGCGCCTCTTGAAAGATCCGGAGCTCGGGCAACGACTTGGGCAACAAGGTTACGCGTATGCTCGCGAGTATTACGACTGGGATCGGATCATGGCTCAATACGATGTCATCTACCGCCGGTGTGTCCCGTCCGAGGACAGCCCAACGGTGGAGGGCGTACAACGGGCCACGACCTTGGGACTCAATTAGCATGGGAACAAAAAGTTTTTGGCCGAAACTCTTAACCGTTTTCCGCTTGGTCGTTCCATGGTTGGCGGTTGGGTGCGTGATTTTGGCTTTACTGCCGCGCGCGGGCGATCTGCGACAGTGCGTTCAACGACTCGGTTGCGCTTCGTTAGCGCCCGCATTCTGTCTCTGTTTAGGTTATTGGTTTTTTAACGCCGGTGTTTGGTCGTGGATCCTGGAGTCGCTGGGTTATCCGATCGAATATCTGACCTCCGTGCGCGTGTTCTTGACGTCTGAATCGATGCGCTGGCTTCCCGGCGGCGTATGGAAGTTCGCATCGCGTGTAGTCGCCGCGCAGAACCTGGGCATCCCGATCGCGATAGCCTCATTGAGTCTGCCGGTCGAGTTAGCAACCGTTGTTGTGTCCTGGATGGTCGTAGCATTGGCCGGCACTATATGTTCTGGACTGGCCGGCCGTTTCGTCGCGGCCTATTCAAAATGGTTCTTGCCCGCAGCTGGAGCAGCCCTGGTCAGTCTCCTGCTCTTTGGCCTGGTTTGGCCGATGCTTTCGCGCCAACCCTGGATCCGCGCAAAACTTGGACAACTGGGGGAGATGTTAAAACTGAAACCGAATCTCCGCGCCCTCATAAGGGCGGAGCTAATGTACATCCTATTGAATGTATTTCATGGCGTCGGTCTTTGGTTGATGCTGGCCGGGATGGGATATCAGCTAACCGTCAGCCCGGCAGCTGCCATCGGAGCAAATGCTGTTGGATGGCTAGTTGGTTTCTTCGCCATGGCAATTCCGGGTGGAATGGGTGTACGCGAGACAGCCACGGCTTTTCTGCTCTCCCCGGTTATGCCTTGGCAGGAAGCGGCTCTTGCCGCCGTTCTATGGCGGGCACTGCAGATCGCAGCGGAGCTGATTTCACTAACACCGTGGCTCTTTATCCGTGGCCGGCCGGTCGTTCAACCAGTGTCAATCCAACCGGGCAATCAAACTGCTCTGGAGCAGGAAACTTTGTTATGAAGAAACGTCGACTCAGCGGGGTATCAAATCTGTCTTTTGTCGTGCTGGTAACTCTGGCGATTCTCGCCGGAGCGTTATTCGTTCTATGGCCAGCTTACCAGAATCCTACTAGCAGAATGTACACCTCTGCATTGGGATACTTGCGGGTGCAACGACTCCTGAGAATTGGATTCCAAGCAGAAGCGGTCCAACCGGTATTGCACGATTTTAATGATCCGGTTTTGGGTGACGGCATCATGGAAGCAAATTTTTACAATGTGCCCATTGTTCCCACCGCATACATTTCGGATTTAAAAGTCGAAGCTGGGGACGAAGTTAAACCGGGCCAAATATTAGCTGACTTAGATACCACTTTAGCCAAGCTTAACTTAAGTTCCGGTGAGCTGGCATTAGCTAACGCAAAAGCCGAAGAACAACGCGTGGCTGCCGGCTCCGTAAATTTGTTAAGCTCTGAACGGCCAGACCAAACCCAGGTCGACTTAGATGGGTTATACCGTCAGGTCCAACAAGCGCAGCAGCTGGTTTCGATGTATAGCGAACTGGAAAAAGATGGCGCCGGCGCCAAGTTGCAGTTGCTGACCGCTCAGATGCAACTGAGTACCGTCCAAACTAATTACGAGGTGGCCAAACTCAACGTGGCTATGTCCGTTGCCGGCTTACCGCAGAGTAAGCAGATTGCGGAAAACGCAGTGAAGGATGCCGAGAATCAGCTCCAGCAGCGCCAAGAAGCTTTTAAATACTATCAAATTACGGCTCCGACCTCAGGAATTGTAGACCGAGTGCTGGTGCGACCTGGTGAGTATAACCAAAGCCCGGGAAATGTTGGCTTTATCATCGCGTCGGATTTGTGGTTTGAAGCTAGCGTCGATCAGCGCGCCATTGGAGAGATCCAGGAAGGCATGGATGCAGTGGTTAATCTCGAAGCCTACGCCGGGCGATCATTCCCCGCAAAGATCAAGCGGGTCGTTCCGATTGTGACCTTTGATGCGGGCGGACCTGAAACAACTACGCCGGTGCGGCCTCTCGGTACAGGTACGCCGGAATGGCCGGCAACTTTTCGAGTCCGGCTCGAGGTCCAGACTGATGGTTTGAAGCTGCGACCTGGAATGACCGGGTTTGTGAAAATTGATTGTGCGCACAAGTCTGTTTTGGCGGTTCCTCGAGAAGCTGTCTCGTCGCTGAGCGCAGGGCAGGGAGTTGTTCGGGTGGTTGATGAGCAAGGACATATTCGAACCACCTGTGTTCATTTTGGCCAGGTGGATGATCAATATGTCGAGATCACTGCTGGACTTAATCGTTCCGATTGGGTTCTGAGCACTAATCCGCGGTATTTGCGTGACGATGACAAAATCAACGTGAATCGCGTTCTGGCGGCAAAGCAATAGCCGCAGCTGAGGTCATGCTTAATCTGGCTTTGCGAATTGCTCGGGTCGTATCCTTCATTCTTCTAGGATTAGGCCTGATACTACCTTGGTATCGAGTGCCAACTGGAGTGCGGCAGGGGCGTGATGGGATCTATTCGGCGATCTACCTGCAACCGATTTCGACACTGATCTTCAAAGTTTTGCTGGTTTCGTGCTTGCTCGCGATTCTGATCTATTGTGTGCGGCGTTCTGTCGCTCCTTTACACCGGCTCACCTTTGTTTCTGGCGCAGGCCTTTTTTTGTTAGTTCTCTTAACGACTTCTTTCGCTCCGTTGACTATACAACGCTGCGCTCAGGTTGCTGCTCACGCCGAATGGCTGACTGATCAGAACTCCAGTCTGGTTCTTTCGAGTGGGGATTCGTTGAAGGAGCAAGAATACTCGTACCAGCCATCGGAACCTTTGGTGGCTATTACCGATGTCATGCCGCGGGCCTTTGCCGTAGTGCCGGTACCGGATTTCACCAGTGCCTTGGATCTTCACCTGAGTCATCTTCTTGAGATCACGATGTGGGTGGGTTACACGGCCGGTTTCTGTCAGTTTGCTGGACAGGGGTGGTTCTGCGGTTTATTCGGCGCAATCTTGTTATTTGCTTCGTTCTCACGACCACTGCGAGTTTTTACAGAGCCGTCGAAGATGTCCACTTGGCGTTTACTAGGCGTTGCCTTCGTGGGCGGAATTGTGCTGGAAGCTCTCTGGTTAGGCTTGCCGTTGATGGCTGGTACGGAGATCAACCGGGCGCAGCGGGATGCCAGCCTAGGCCAATTTGAGGCAGCGAAACAACATCTCGAACGGGCCTTTGTTTTGGTACCTTCGCTCCGTTTTGGAACGGACATTCAGTTCGAAGAAGGATGGCTGGATCAGAGGACCGGACATTCTGAATCGGTCCAGTCTCATCTGGTTAACGCGATCGAGGAGGAGGAGGAACACCTTTCTGCGAGAGCCTGGGAACATTATCGGCAATTGCTGGACCCGAAAACTCCCAAGCCCGTGCGAGCTGAAGCGTTCCGAGGAGCCTTGCGGTTAGCATTGCGGGATCTTAACTCGGGCTCCGAAGACAAAGCTGTTGTTCGTCTGGGTGCGCTACTGGCTGAAGATCCCTCGTGTATCAAGGCGAACTACGCTCTTCAGTTGGCGGATCTTAGGTTGCACAGAAAAGCGGAACTCGAACGGGACGTGGCCCAATTTGAGGCCGTTTATAAGACTTTCGAAAGTCTGGAAAAAATCGCGCCGATTGCGGCCGCACACAGACGACTCGCCGAGCTCGATTTTGAAACTAACGATGCCGTTGACCTGGGAAATCAAATGCGCGCGGCGGTAAAAGAATAACCTGAATGGAGGCAATCGTCAGGAAACAAGCGGAGCCCAAGGTATCCCGGTTTGCCTTTCGAAGAGTTTTTCGAAAGGCGCGAGTTATTCTCCCGCTAGCCGCAGCCTTAGCCGGCGCTCTTTATTGCATCCTTAATGTGGTGGCTGCGCCGGAACCGGTTCCGGCTTCCTTTAAGTTCGAGGGAGCTTCTTGGATCACGACGCAAGAAACTCAACAATCGACAGGCTGCTTTCGGCTGAACCTTGAAGTCCCATCGAAAGTAGCTCGTGCCTGGGTGGCAATTTCGGCCAATGGCGGGTTTGAAGTGTTAGCCAACGGAGAGCTCTGCACCCGGTTATTCGCGTTGCCTCCTACGCATGCGTATCAGCATGGTCTTAGCCAGGCTGGCCAGAAATTGCAGACTGGAACGGAAGCGATGTCCATTACTTATCCGAGGGAATATCAATGGTCCTCTCATCGAACCGCCGAGATCCCAGCCATGGTCGATCTATCGGCATTGCTCAAGCTCGGGCGCAACGCTCTGTGTGTCCAAATAGAAAATCCTGCTAACTGCCCGGCATTCATTTTAGTCGGTGAAGTTACGCTGGTGGACGGGCAAAAGATCCCGATCCATAGCGACTCTAACTGGCGGGCAGAACCGGTACCGCCCCGGCCCCCTCAATACGGTTGGACCCAGTCCAATGTCGATTTATTGGACTGGAGGCACGCGAGAACTCTCAACTGGTCCCGTCGCTGGTGGCGTATCGTATCCGATAATGCGTTCAAAAGGCCCTTTGTTGGCAAACGGATTCGATCGATCGGAGCCGGATCGACGACATGGCTGGAAAAGGACGTAAACGTAGATAGCAGGCCGGTCGACGCATTTATCCGAGTGGCGACCGATGCGCCTTTTCAACTCTGGATCAACGATCAACCCGTCGTGACGCCGGGTTCACCGCCCGGTTTGTTTGACTACGGGCCGTGGTTTATCCGTTTTCGCTTGCAGAGTCCGGTCGATACTCTGGTGAATAATCAACCAGATTGGCTTGCGGACAACCAGGTTGCTACTCTGTTACCAGGTCAGCAGAACGAGGATTCACTAAACGCGGGTTCAATTCAGCAACCGTTGCAGGGCGCCGCCACGAACGAAAATCCGCTCAGCAGACGACCTGAGAACGGGAACTATCTATCTGACCGAGAATCGGCTCAAGCTGCCATGCCCAGCCGTGTGCAGTACGAAGGCTCAGGCATTCAGCTGAACGGGGTACCACAAGGAAGCCATCCGACAGTTTCAGCTAACCCATATGGTGATATTGAAAAACCGGATACGGTAACTCCTCCGAATCTGACGAGAAATCGCAGGTCAGTAGAGTATGTCGCCTATGGGATTACATCGCTTCTGCGGACCGGTAGGAATACGATCAGAATTGCGTTGTTTAAGGACCAACCTCAGTCCGGCTCGCTCAGCCATCCGCCGTTCTTCGCGTTTGATGGTGGGTATACGTCCCCGGATCGACACTTCACTGCGTTTGGTAGTGACGAAGGTACGCGGCTGGTGATGCGCGATGCTAATCTGCAGCTGGTTGGCTCTACGATTGCCGCTAACGATGGCCCGGTCGATCCGGCGACACTTCCAACCATGATGTATGTGGGCACAGTGTATCCTGATCGCCCCTGGCTGTTGATCTCGTTAACGTTTGCCCTGGCCGTTACACTGATCTCATGGATTCTGGCGTCTCGCTCCAGCTTCGTTTATCATTTATTGCGCTCGTGGCAGATCCTATCGGTGATCCTTGGAAGCATTGTCTGGTTTGGATTGTTCATCCGCTGCTGCACAATGGAGCGTAGCGAGATTCTTTATTGGCGCTTCCCCCTGATGTACGCTGCGCTGCTGATCGTCGCGATACTCGGAACTATCGTTGTCATTTGGCTGACCAGGCTTACCTCCAGAAACGAGCCAAGTCCATTCGGCACTGCTAGTTCAAGAATTCCGGCTGTTGCTCGATGGGTTTGGCCGCTTCTGGTTACGTTCGGAGTCGTCCTTTGCTTCGCCTTAAGGGCTTGGCAGATCGACACCCAACCCCCGGATGAGGACGAAGGTGTGTCGATCCAGGCAGCATTGGCAATAGCGAATACTGGAGTACCGGTGCTTCAGGATCCAATCTGGTACACCCGAAGTCCCGCTTATCATTATCTCGCAGGCGGGTTTGCATTGTTGACCGGCAAGTCGATCTATGGACTCCGCCTGTGCACGGTCTTGCTGGCATGCGCTACGGCACTGCTGTTTTGGAAGATCGTGCGCGATTACACCGGAAGCAAATTGGTTGCCTTTGGAGCGCTAATTCTGTACGACCTGCATCCCTTTTTAATTTTTACCGGACATATCACCCGGTTCTACCAGCAGCAGCAGTTTTTCCATCTGTTAGCACTTTATTTTTTCGTTAATGGGTTCGTTTTGAATCGTGGATTGCGGGAACGTTACTTAGCAATATTCACTTTCTTCATCGCGGTTATCAGTCAGGAGATCACGATCCTGGAAGTATTTCCGTTGGCCATATGTTACTTGATTTTTTCCGAGCGACGATCGTGGGGTGACGAGATCAAGACCGCGGTAGCAGCTGGTTGTGCGGTAGCATTGATCCTTTTGGATATAGCATTTTATCAAATAAAATGCCTCACCGCGCTCGAAGGGGTCAGCGCACGGCTGGATGCTACGATCGGTTGGGACTTTGATAAAATCCTGAACTTCTTAGCGATGTTCATCGGCTATTCTCGATTGCATCTGTTTCTGAGTATCTTCTTTATTCCCGGGTTCCTGGTAGCAGCTTTCCGGCGGAACCGGCAGTGGCTCTGTCTGTACGTCTATTTCTTTTTGAGCCTGACGGTCGTTAACTTGCTCATCACAACTAAAGGTTTTCGTTATGAATATTATTTGATTCCGGTGTGGATGCTACTTTGTTTGCACGGCCTGGTTGAGTCAGCCAAACTGCTTTTCCCTAAAACGACAACTGTCATGCCGCGAGTCGCGTTTGCCTGTGTCTCCTTCGTGGCAGTGCTTGGCTCGTGGAGTATTTGGAGGATTCCTGCTTCTTACAACGAGAGCTTGCAAGGGAACGTAATTGCTTCCATGAGCTACGTTTCTAAAAATATCCGGCCGGGTGACAAGCTGATGGTTTCGGAGTTCTATCCGCAGATCGGACTCGAAGAGATCCGAAAGCCCGACTACGACTTAGCGGTTCCTATCTATTTCGATTACGCCTTTCGCCAAAAAGGTAAACTCGTGGATCGTAACGGTGGCGCAGAGGTTGTTGGGAACCTTGACGAGTTGCAGCGGGCATTCGCGAAGAACGAACGAATTTGGATCGTCTTCAACCGTCAAGCGGACATCGTCCGTACCAAAAAGATTCTTTGGCAGTATCCCGCAGGCCGCGTGCAACTTTTTCTGCGTGAAAATGCGCGGTTGATGTTCTCATCCTATTTGTGGAGCGTCTACCTGTGGGACAAAAACGACGGGATTTACTCTTCGTTTCGTGAACACCCAGGAAATTGGTTCGACTAGCCTGCGTCGCGCGTGAAAGCGCAGGCTTTTGTGAGCGACGCAGGCTGGAGCGGTAAAATTTCCCGGGCTCACGCCCGCGAATTTTGCTGCAAATTTTTAGTACAAGGAATGTGGAAATAAACCCGATGAAATCCTACGGATCACTTTGCATAACTTTGCGCGCGGCTTTTTGGGCAACGGTATTCTGCCTGTCATTTGCTAAGGTCGCTAAAGGTTCGATTACCGATGATCTGAAATTCGAGACTAGCGATCTTATGAAAAAAGCGGCTTACCACAATCCTGACCGGATTGCGGCGGATGTTGCCGCGGACGGAGCGCTCGGCAAGGTCAATATTGCATGGGACCAGACGCATACTGGGATTTGGTATATAGAAGAACAACGTTACGGCATGGATGCGGTGACCGCCGGCATTGCCGATGACGATGCCGCAGCCATTGACCGCGGACTGAAAGCATTTCGCTGGGGGTTTGAACAGCAACAAACGGATGGCTCGTTCAGCTGTCCCGACGCTTTTCACAGCACCTCTTTTTTCGTTGAGGCGACTTCCCATGCCTGCCTGCTTTTAGAAGCAAGCTCGTTTCGAGACCGATACGCCAGTCAGGTAGATTGGCTGAAGCCAAGAATATTGAAAGCAGCCCTGTGGATGATCAATCCGGCGGTCGAAGAGGCCGGTCGCAGGCACAACGCTCGATATACCCATCGCCGGTATCTTGTCGCCGCAGCTTTGGGGGAGGCTGGTGTACTTTGCGGAAACCAGACGCTAATCGATAAATCGAAGGAATATATTCGGGAAGGAGTATCCTTACAAAGTCCGGCTGGATATAACCCGGAGAAAGGCGGCTACGATTGCAGTTACCATGCCGTTGGGTTGGTCTTCGCCGAACGTTACTGTGATGTAGTCGCGGACAGCGAGACGAAGAAAGAACTCTATCCCATGTTGAAACGAGCCAATGAGTGGCTCAAAACGCGGATTCAACCGGATGGAACGATTGATCCGACCGGCAACACCCGTACCGGCTTGAGCCAGGAAAAAGGTCGGGGCGGGGAATACAAAAAGGTTAGTTACGCTCAAACCGTACGCACTTTTTATCGATGGTCGTTAATGAGCGACGATCCGGCATATACGCAATTGGCGGATCGCGTGATAGAGGGAGAGAGGATCTCGAAGCGCCAAGCGGAAACGAAATGAGAGATCCGCAGATTACGCAGATTTAAGACGTCAGAACTAAAAGCGGATATCGCCGCTCTGAACCCGAAAATCGGCGACCGGCCGTGATCTAAAGATCTTCTAATCTGCGTAATCTGAGAAATCTGTGGATCTTAAAATTCGGATTTTATGTTTTAGTCGGTCGGAATCCTAAGTCACTGGATCGAAAATAACTACGGTGCCGCCTCAGAATAGGTGCTGCCGTACTTAACGGTACCAAAACCAAATGCAACATTTGGATTGCCTCTGTTCCGGTAAATACCAGATTTGACCATTAAACTAGCCAGGGTCCCGGTCAAACCGCCGTCGGCTTCAGGCGTGTAGCCGACATCACCCGTGTAAGTCACGACTTGAGCCCCATTTACCCAGAGTTCGAGGTGACCGTCACCATGATACCCTGGCTGTACGCCAATTACGTAGGTATACCAGGTATCAACTGGTATGGTTGAATCATATAACTTAAATGACTCGTCTCCGGTATTTTGCCCCGTCGAGCTCTTTTGAATGAAAAGCCGATTTGGCCATGGATCTCCCTCCAGAGACGGCGCTTTGACGTCGAGACGAATAGGCGGCGCATAAGGCGAACCTTGCCAAAGTTGCGCCATGATGATTCCGCCGTTGGTCGGCGCCTGACTAGATCCGATGATCTTAAAAGCAAAGCCGAAATAACGTTCTTTACCGTTAAATGTCGGCGCATTTGTATCATCTGGCTGTACCCATTCGTACTCGAATCGGTCCGTATGAGTTCCATTTGGCGCCTTTCCTGAGGAGGTGGTGGGTACAGAAATTTCCAGACTCAATCCCGCATAGGCTCCCTCTGAAAAAAGGAACGGCGCATTATACTGACCGTTGCTCGCCGCATAATACGTCCTGTTGTTGTCGATCAGTTCGTAATTCGTGCCGTCATTGGTATGGGGACCAATCTTAGCTGTAGCAAAGTTAACCAAATACGGAAGAGTGGCTGCCGATAGTCGTAGACTTACACTTGTCATCGTGAAACCAGACGCCGCCAGGAGCACTAAATAACTACCGAACGGACGCCCATAGCGCCGCCAAGATTTGTATAAGTTCCGCATAGTAGAATTCCCGTAAGAATAAGAAATCGCCGGCAAGAGCAACGGCGTGGAGTCTGGGCGCTATTTTCCTTCGGCGACTTCCGTAAGTTGATCAGCAAAGGCCTAGGCTGGCAAGTTGAAAGACCAGAAAGACCAGAATTACCAGAATGAAGATGTCGGAACCGGATCAGATCAGGATTCTATTGCTCGAGCTTGGCGATCATGTTCGTCAATGCGTGTTGAATGCGCGGCGCGATAGTGACACCGCTGCGTTAGCCGCGATCTCGCGTGAGAGCGTAGCCGATACTATTTATGGTATCGATCGGATCAGCGAGGACGCGATCATGGCGTGGTTCGATGGTCACTGGCCCGCGACGATTCCGGTTGAGCTAATCATGGAAGGAGTCGATCCCCAGCATCCAGTCACTTTTCCAGCAAACCTTCGATCAGACCGAACCGAGGCGAAAATTATCCTGGACCCGATCGATGGCACCCGAGGAATCATGTACGACAAACGGGCGGCTTGGTTTCTAGCCGGAGTAGCACCGCAAAAGGGTCCGACGACCAGGTTATCCGAGATCGAGGTTGCAGTGATGGTCGAGCTACCGACAACGAAACAATGGCGGGCGGACAGATTCTCCGCAATTCGCGGCCGCGGATTTCTTAGCGACTCCGTTAATATTCTTACCGGCGAGATCTGGTCGCGTTCCGTAAGGCCATCGCAGGCTGCTGACATGCTGCACGGCTTCGGATATATCTCGCGTTTCCTGCCTGCCGGTAAAGCACTGACGGCTGCGATCGAACAGCAGTTGTGGGACCGGCTTTACCCGAGCGCAACCGGAAAGGAGGTGATCGTGTTCGAAGACCAGTATATCTCAACCGGCGGTCAATTCTGCGAGCTGCTGTTGGGACACGACCGCATGATAGCAGATATCCGCCCTCTGGTTTTCAAAAAGCTGGGTATCTCGTCCGCCCTTTGCTGCCATCCCTATGATGTGGCAGCCGCACTGGTGTTAGAAGAAGCCGGTATCATACTGGAGTCTCCGGACGGTAGTCCGATGGATGGACCTCTGGATACGACCTCGCCGATTTCATGGGTAGGCTACGCCAATCCTGAATTAGCCGCTCATATCCGGCCTGTTCTCCGTGCGGTGTTAAAGGAGATGCTGGAGGCGTAAACAGGCTAAGCAGTTAAGCTGGTTTCGCTGGTTATGTATCGCGACTTGTCCCGTAGGGACTAAATGAAGGTAGCCTGGCACGAAGTGCCTGGGATTCTGGATAGATAAACCGTCCCGGAGGGTACGGTATGATTATCGGCTCGACGCGACTTCTGCGGTGGGCATCGATCGGCGTGGCGAAAACCAGTCAGACCCTCCCTACGGGACGGACCCTATATCCGGCATTTTCCAGGCACTTCGTGCCAGGCTAGTTTCACTCTGTCCCTCCGGCACAAGCCCTAAGCCCATAATAAATCATTTGGTTACCCGGAATTTCTCGCCAGATTTCTTTACCTTATCGAACAACCCACCCCCCTTATGGAGAAGCTTGGATCTGGTTTTATTACGACCACAGACGACGTCGACCGGCTTGAATTTGATTGGGGAAAGATTCACTTCCTCAGTGAACCCCAGGTAACGAATGCCGAACGTTTCAGTTTCGGCATCGTTGAACTCGCCCAAGGCAAAGGGCACGCGCGACATAATCATCCCGGCGCCGAAGAAATCATCTATGTCGTTTCCGGAGAAGGCGAACAAATGGTGGACGATCAACCTCCGGTTAAGGTTGGCCCCGGAGCGAGCGTCTATATCCCGGCCGATATTTATCACTCCACGGTCAACACTGGGAACGAGCCGCTGAGACTCATCGTCGTTTACTCGCCGGCCGGCCCCGAACGGTTGCTGCGGGAAATTCCCGGCTGCAAGGTGACAAGTGTGAGCGCGCGGTAGCGAGCGTGAACGACCGTTCGCGACGCTTCTTCTACCAATCACCTCTCACGTCTCACTTCTCACTAATGAGTAAAACTATCTGTGTCATCGGCGCCTTTGATACTAAGGGCGAAGACCACGCCTTCTTGCGGCAAGAGATTCTGAAACTGGGCTGCCATGTCTTGACCGTCAATATTGGTGTGCTCGGGACCACGAGGTTGTTCCCTGTCGATTTCGAAGCGGATGCCGTGCTCAAGGCGGCCGGCAGTGATTTGGGCGGTATCCGCTCTCAGGGAGACAAAGGGGCGGCCATGAAAGCGTTCGATCAAGCTGCGCCGGGTCTGGTCCGGCAATTGTACGAACAGGGCAAATTCGATGGCATCATCGGTATGGGCGGGTCCGGAGGTTCAGCCATCATAGCTTCAGCGATGCGCTCAATCCCGATCGGAGTACCAAAAGTGCTGGTGTCGACGGTGGCGTCCGCAGATGTCTCCTTTTATGTGCGGGGCAAAGACATCACGATTATTCCATCGATCGTCGATGTTGCCGGGTTGAATCGGATCTCTCGACTGATTTATGCGCGGGCAGCGGGCGCTATCTGCGGGATGGTCCAGAATGAGCCGCCTAAGGTCCGTGAAGATCGACCTATCATCACCGCCTCGATGTTCGGGAACACGACCGATTGCGTAAACGCTTCTGTGAAGGCATTGAGCGACAAAGGCTTTGAGGTTCTGGTTTTCCACGCGACCGGAGCCGGAGGTCGAGCTATGGAGACATTGGCTGCGGATGGTTTGGTGGAAGGCGTGCTAGATATCACCACCACAGAATGGGCGGATGAACTTTGTCAGGGCGTTTTCAGCGCTGGACCAGAAAGACTCGATGCGCCGGGTCAACAGGGGATACCTCACCTGATCGTCCCTGGCTGTGTCGACATGGCCAACTTCGGTGCGCCCTCAACTGTTCCGGACAAGTTCCGCCAAGCTAAACGACTTCTCTATGAATGGAACCCGTCGGTAACGCTGATGCGCACCAATGTGGACGAAAACCGGCAAATGGGGGAGATCTTTGCCAAGAAAGCGAATGCCGCTACCGGCCCGGTTGCCTTCCTGATTCCGCTGCGCGGCGTTTCGATGCTAGACGGTGATGGCCAGCCATTTTGTGATCGGGAAGCGGATCGCGCGATGTTCGACGCGATCAGGGCTAATGTTAAACCCGGTATCCCCATTGTTGAGGTCGACCTGAACATCAATGAACCGGCCTTCGCGGCCAAAGCGGTGGAGATGATGCTGGAGCTAATGAGCCAACGGAAAAAGTAATAAAGTAACTTCACCACAGAGGCCACAGAGATACGACTGAAATTGTGATCACCAAACCAAGAAAGTCCAACTTTGTGATCTCTGTGTCTCTGTGGTGAATTTGGGTTATGGCGTTTACCAGAGAACAAGTTCTTAAACGGTTACGGACGGTCATGGCCGAGGGCCGGCCGATCATCGGAGGCGGAGCCGGGACTGGCATCTCGGCTAAATTCGAGGCCGCTGGTGGTGTTGACTTGATCATTATCTATAACAGCGGCCGCTATCGCATGGCCGGACGCGGTTCGTTATCTGGTTTGATGCCGTATGGTGACGCGAACGCCATCGTCATGGAAATGGCGAGTGAGGTTCTCACCATCGTCAGAGATACCCCGGTATTGGCCGGAGTTTGTGGAACCGATCCGTTTCGCCAGATGCCGCTTTTCTTACGAGAGGTGGCCGACGCTGGTTTTTCCGGCGTACAAAATTTTCCGACGGTTGGTTTAATCGATGGGTTGTTCCGCCAGAATCTTGAGGAAACCGGCATGGGCTTCGGTCTGGAGATCGAGATGATCCGGTTGGCTCATGAGATGAATCTGTTGACCACGCCCTATTGTTTTAACGCGGACGAAGCCAAAGCCATGGCGGAAGCAGGAGCCGACATTATCGTGGCCCATTTAGGACTCACCACTAAAGGATCGATCGGTGCGACAACGGCGGTGACCTTAGAGAATGCTCCGGCCAAGGTTCAGGAAATCGCTGATGCAGCCAAAGCGGTGAATCCGGACGTCATGGTTCTGTGTCATGGCGGGCCCATCTCTGAACCGCCTGATGCCGAATACGTGCTGCACCGGACCAAAGGTGTCGACGGCTTTTACGGCGCCTCCAGCATGGAGCGCCTCCCGGTCGAGAAAGCCATCACCGAAACGATGAAGGCCTATAAGGCCATTCGGTTGCGGGTATAGGTCCGGCCATCGCTGGGGAGGGATCGCGTCCCCGCGATCCGTTTGTTCGCGAAGCGGAGGGCGTTGTAACGATAGGCGAAAGTACACCCTCTGGCCTAAACACGTTTTCGCGGCGCGCGAGGACGCGCGCCCTCCCAGCCGCTTCGCGGCAAAATCCGCGCCGGTTGGGGCAACCAATCGGCGCGAAATATCGATTCTTGAACTCCTGCTACTCCTTGAACCCCTCGAACTCCTTCTTCCTCACTTCGCCGCGGTCGCGTAGGATGGGTTTTCCCTGAACACGGCATTATTAATGTCGTACACAAACGCGTTCGCTGCTCTCTTCGTCATGTAGTCGTTCAGGATCCACGGAATCAGCTTCGATTTGTCCAGCGTGTCTTTCTCGAACGGCAAAAAGTTAACGAACACCGCTCGCTTGTACGGCTTTTTATCGAAATAGGCGGTGATCTGCTGAAAACAAATATCCGCCTCGAGCGTCGGACACTGGTTGACGTCCATCGTGGTTTGTCCTTTTTCCACCCAGGTCCAGGACTTCTCTTTACCGTTGCTGGCACCGAGCCAGTATTTGCTGGAATCAAGTCCGGCTTCCTGCATCGCTTCGAGGGCGCCGGTCATCATCTCGTCATTCTGGACATAAGCGCCATCAAACCCATCTGGTCCCAACGACGTAATGGCATCCTGCATCACCTTTTTCGCAGGATCAGCGAACCAGTTTCCTGAGCCCCAGAATACTACCTGCAGGTCTTTGCCGCCGGCGCCGCGCACGCCAACGCTGTCCAGGGCGTTACCGATGTCCTTGCCGGCTTTCTTGTACGCCTGGAGAAAACCTTGCGTCTGGCCGGCGGCGGTCCCCTGACCGAGTTTACCTTCGATCATGATCAACTTTTTAACGTTGTGTTTCATGGCCGATTTCCCGGCCAATTCTCCGTCGTAGACCCAGTCAAATCCGGCGAACCCCGCCAGCCCTGGCTCGTTTGGTGGATTGTGAGTAAGGTGAAACTCGGGAATCCCGGCATCGTGGCACCGTTTCAGTGTCTCTGAGGTGGTCTGGGGCGAGTTCTGAACCACTACGATCGCGTCCACTCCCTGGGTGATAAAATTCTCGACCGCAGCAATCTGCTCGGGAGCAGTTCCTTGCCCCACTACGTCCTGTACTTGCCAACCAACCTTAGTGGCCAGCGCTTTGAATACCTGGAAACCCGCTTTGTAATAGTCATCAGAGGCATCCATGTAATAACCGATGACCTTTGGTTTACCCTCAGCCGCTGCTATCTTACCGGCAGGTAAGATCACTGCGCTTAGAGCGGTGAGGCCGGTTAACATCAGTGCCAGACGTTTCGTCTGTCGTTTCGTCTTCAATTGTTCGATTGAACCTCGTTTCATTCTTGTTTTGCTATTTTGTCGACTCCACACTTTCTCCTTTCGCTGCCCGTTGTTCTGCGCGCCAACGCAGCTCCTTCCTCCGTGACAGGAACCCAGAAATTCTAGTCGAGACATCCCCTGCTGATACCGCGATGATCACTACGAGCCCTTTGGCAACGAACTGAACTTCGGACGGTAAACGCAGCATGTTCATGGCGTTGCCGATTGATCCCAGAAAGAAAACACCGATCAAGGTGCCCACGATGTTACCTTTGCCGCCTTTGAGCGCAGTTCCGCCAATAACCACCATGGCGATACTGTCGATCTCCAGGCCTTGCCCGAGGGTGATAATGCCGGTGTTCACCCGCGCCAGGAGCATGACGGCGCCGATACCCACCAGGAAGCCCATGATGATGTAAACCGAGAGCTTCATGTTTTGGACGTTGATACCGGCCAGGTAAGCTGCTTGGGGGCTAGTGCCGACCGCATAAACTCGCCGGCCGTATTTCGTATAGTTCAGAAGCAACCCTCCGAGCAGCGCGATCAGGAAGAAGATGAGGACGTAGGGCGGGATGATCAGGCTGAGATGGTTGAACGGATCTCGGGCTCCCTGAATCAAGTTCACCTTCAAAAAGTCCAGCTCTCGATTCATGATCACCTCGCGCGAATTGCAAAGCAAAAGCGCCATTCCCTGAAATGTGATCATCCCGCCAAGCGTGATAATGAAAGGCTCTACTTTGGTGCGCGAAATGATATAGCCCATGATGGTCTCCAGGACGACCGCGGTCATGATTCCGGCCAGGATGGAGGGCACAACACCGATATGCCACTTCGATATCCCGGTTGCCGTCACGATAGAGACGAGCGAAGCCAGCATCCCGACTGAGAGATCAATCCCTCCCGAGATCATCACGATCGTCATACCAATCGCGACGATTCCCGGCACACCGACTTGCTGTAGAATGTTCAGCAGATTTACCGGGCTGATAAACGTCGGGAATCGGTTTGTCCCCTCGGTTATCAATTGTAACAGGACGATGATGATGACGAACCCGATAAAGATCGACAACACCCTCAAGTTCTCGTGGCGCTGGAAGAGAGATTTGCGTTTCGCAGGCTCGCTCATATTTCCTTGTGTCCGATCGAGTAGGTCAGGATGTTCTCTTCCGAAATCTCCTCGGTAGTCAGCTCCGCCATCTTCTCTCCGTTCTTCATCACAATGACGCGATCACTCATCGAAATTACCTCGGGCATATCGGAAGAAACCATGATGATGGCTTTGCCTTGCTTTAGCAGGTCGACCATCACCTTGTAGATTTCCTGCTTGGAGCCGACGTCGATACCCAAGGTTGGCTCGTCAAAAATGAAGATCTCGCCGTTGGTGTTAAACCATTTCGCTAACACCACCTTTTGCTGGTTGCCGCCGGATAATTCAACTGCCCGAGTCTGTGAATTGGGCGTTTTGATCGCGAGCTGCTTAACAAACTTGTCTCCGGTCTCAGCATCGTCCCGGCTATGAACCACGAATTCCCGCGTGTTAACCAGATTCGCAATAGTGACGTTCTGCGCAATCGTTTGGGGAAGAAAAAGCCCGGTGTTCTGCCGGTCTTCCGTGATGAAACACATCTTATTCCGGATGGCTTTCTCCGGGTTCGAGTGTTTGACGACTTTACCGTTGATTAGGATTTCACCGAAGTCGAGGCGTGCGCTACCGAACAGGACGTTCATTAGCTCGGAGCGACCTGAGCCTGCCATGCCGGCGATGCCCAGAATCTCTCCTCTGCGCAGCGTAAAAGAAATGTCTCGCGCGCCGTTGCCATTCACTTCTCTCGCTTCAAATACGACTTCGCCGATCGGCACTTTTTCGCGGCGATAAAAGGTGGACGGGTCTCGTCCGACCATGTCCTTGATCAAGGTCGTTTTGGTCAGGCCGGCGATCTCGTGCTGGCTAACTTTACGCCCGTCTCGCAATACCGTGACCCGGTCTCCGATCTTGAATACCTCTTCCAGGTGATGAGAGATGTAGATGATTCCTAGACCGCTATTTTTAACGGTTTCAATGATGTCGAGCAGGTTTTCTATCTCTACGGACGAAAGCGAAGCCGTAGGCTCGTCGAGAATGATGGCTCTCCGTTTGAAAATGAGCCCTTTCGCGATCTCGACAATCTTTTGCCCGCTGCTATTTAGGTCGCCCATCTTTGCATCCGGACTGAGACCGCTCTTGAGGTATTTCAGAACTCCCAGGGTTTGCCGCCTCATTTCCGCTTTTTGCAGGAACCCTCTTTTTACGATCTCCGCGCCGGCGAAGATATTTTCCATCACGCTGAGCGTCTCAAAGACCACGTGCTCTTGATAAATAGTCTGGATGCCCAGACTCATGGCCAAATGCGGATTAAGAACTACGGGTTTTCCCTCAAACAAGATTTCAGCGCCCTCGTCCGGTTGATAGGCTCCGGAGAGGATCTTAATCAAAGTCGATTTTCCGGCCCCGTTCTCCCCGCATAAACAATGCACTTCGCCCTCGTTCAGATCGAACGAGATGTTCTGCAAAGCGACCACGCCCGGGAACGTTTTCGAGATGTTGCTTAGTCGAAGGATCTCGCTCATGAAATTGAAACGTTCACGGTTCGCCGTTGTCCGTTCGCCTTCGCGATCGGCAGCCCTGTAGCAGGCGGACGAAGCCGAGGCGCCACCAGGGCCTTGCCTGATTTTGACGCCCATGGATAGCCGCCGGATTCTCGATCCGCTTGGTCATCATTTGTTCGTTGGGGGTGGACGCGAACGCGGGTGCGGGTAGCTCCGACACCGTGGCAATTTGCAAACCTACTTCGATTAAAATCAGATTCGAATAAAATTGAAAGCCGAAGCCGCATTTAATTCGTATCCAGAAAAAAAGAGGCCGACCCTGTCGTGTCGTAGGTTCCTGTAAAAGGCTCCGTAGGAGCGGCATCCCAGTTGGGAGCGTTGGCTGGCTGTGAAGCTCTTCTATCCGGGATGCTGGACAGTCGCCGCTACCGGGACTCGTGGCTCCTCCTCCTATATTGACGCTTACGAGCGGCTGCCTGAGGACGGAGCTAGTTACGCGGCACCTTGGCGAAGCGATACTTGTGATGAAACCGGGCCGAGGTTAACATCGACAGTGGCACGATCTGATGAAGGTCAGGCTTGCCAGTTTCCAATCCCCCATCCAAACAACCAAGAACTAACCCTCCATTCAGAGAAAATGGCGGTTGCTGCATCCATCGTTTGCCATCCCGCGGCCGCGGGAGCTACGGAGCTACGGAGTTTGAAGCCGCTTTTCCGGGACCTCCGGCTCTGATTTCATGTCATGAATAATTTTCCGAAGCTACATAACGCGATGTGGCCGGGACTCGTCGGTAAGGGCCCCGGGTCTGAACCGTTTATCGACCTAGATACGATGTTGAATCTGACGACCGGGGCTAAAAGCGGCGATCTCCGTTTCGAAGGGGTAGATCTGTTCCTTGCCGATCCGCATATCAGTATCGATTCGACCGCTGACGATCTGAAACGATTGGCCGATAAACTCGCTTCGAAGGACCTCATGGCCGGTACGGTGATCGCGCCGGTGTGGCCTCCGACCGGTGGTGGCTCGGCGATGGGGACCCCAGACGAGCGCCGGCGCTTCTTAGAGCAAGTCAGGAAAGCCAGTGGGATCGCGAGAACGCTCACAGAATTAGGGATCAGACCATATGGCGTCGTCAGAATCGATTCCGCCACAGATCCCGAGACGTGGGCCAATGACCCCGAAGGATCGAAGAAGATTGCGGCGACTTTTCGGGAGTGCTGCAATATCGCTGAAGGTGACGGCGAGCTCTTGGCGGCCGAAGGCGAGATCTGCTGGGGTGGAATGCACAGTTGGAAACGCATGGTTGAGTTGTTGGAGTTGGTAGACCGACCTGGAACACTCGGGTTTCAAGCGGATATGGCGCACACCCTCCTCTACACCTTGGGTTACAACGCGCCGGAAGACGCGATTTTGCCCGAGGGGTTTGACTGGAAGGACAACAACAAGGTGCAAGAAGCTTTGAAAACCATGACCCGAGAGTTGCGCCCGTGGACCTTGGACTTCCATGTCGCTCAAAACGACGCCACCGTGAAAGGCAGCGGTTCTCATGATAAGACCGGACGTCATTGTTTACCAGATGATCCAAACGGCAAGCTGAACGTGGCACGAGACGCTGGTTACTGGTTGCGAGATGAAAAAGGGAACCTGACCAAGGCGCTCGAACACATTTGCTGGGATGGCTGCATGTTCCCCAACGAGGTGATGCTGAAGCAAGAGACCTGGGATTCTATTCTGCGGACTATGGTCTCTGTCCGGGAGGCTCACGGTTGGGAGGAGTGATCGAATCCGGTGAAAGGTGAAAATGATCGGGAGGGATCGCGTCCTCGCGATCCGCTTCTCGCGAACCCGAGCACGCTTTTCTAAGCGCAATCCACGCACGATATCCTTTTGGTTAACAAACGCTCTAAACGCGCGACTACGCGCGCCCTCCCGAACTCCTTCCTATATGAAGAAACTCAACGTTGGCTTGATCGGCTATGGTTTTATGGGACGTGCGCACTCGAATGCGTACCTCACTGTCAGCCAGTTCTTTGATCTCAACTATCAACCGGTTCTCAAAGCGGTCGCTGCGCGAGACCCGGATAAAGTTAAGCAATTCGCTCACAAATGGGGTTACGAGTCGCATTATTCAGACTGGAGAAAGCTGATTGAGGACCCCTTGGTTGAGCTTGTCGATATCGCTAGCCCCAATGATACGCATGCTGAGATTGCCATCGCGGCACTCGAGGCAGGAAAAATGGTTCTATGTGAAAAACCGTTGGCGCGTAATCTTGCCGAAGCACAACGAATGGTGGATGCCGCCAAAAAGGCGGGAACCCGAACCATGGTTTGGTATAACTACCGGCGGATTCCAGCGGTAACGCTAGCGAAACAAATCGTCGGGTCCGGCAAAATTGGCCGGATCTTCCATTATCGGGCGAAGTTTCTACAGGACTGGACAATTTCCGCTGCCGTTCCGCAAGGTGGCGCTGCCTTGTGGCGTCTGGATGTCGATGTAGCCGGTAGCGGTGTGACCGGGGACCTGTTGGCTCACTGCATCGACACGGCGATCTGGTTGAACGGAGAGCTGGAGTCAGTCTCAGCCATGACAGAGACTTTCATCAAGGAACGCCCGCACCAGCTAACCGGCAAAATGACTGATGTTGGCATCGATGATGCCAGCGCTTTCTTGGGCCGGTTTAAGAATGGGTCACTCGCTACGTTCGAGGCGACGCGATACGCCCGAGGTCACAAGGCGCTCTACACGCTCGAGATCAACGGCGAGCATGGTTCAATCGCCTGGGACCTCCACGATCTGCACCGGCTCCAATGGTTTGATCATAAAGATGAAGGCGCCATGCGAGGCTGGCGTTCGATTCATGTTACTGATGGAGATCATCCTTATATGGCGAATTGGTGGGTACCCGGTCTTTCCATTGGATACGAACACTCGTTCATTCATCAGGTGGCCGATTTCGTGAATTCCCTGGACGAAAAAACGCCCGCCGAACCGACATTCGAATCCGCCTTAGAGACCGAGAAGGTTGTAGATGCAGTTCTGCGTTCGGCTAGTTCGAAGAAGTGGGAGAACGTCTGATCCACGGACTAAGATTAAATATCCGCAGATTACACAAATTACGCAGATTTCGGCGCCGAGCCGGGTTGTACCGAGGAGCTAAGTGAGTCTTTGGGTTTATTGAATCGCCGTGCCTGTCCTCGAGGGACTAAGAAGTCGACATGGTACGAGTGGCTTGCTTCTCTAGCCAGCGACATCAGTATCTAAGCCGAAATCTGCGTAATCTGCGGATATTTAATCTTCTTTAATCTGTGGATCCGTTTCTGTGAGTAAGGGAAGATTCAGAAGATGAATGAGCCAGCAGCGGGAAAATCTGCGGTCCGGTTGGTCGCCGTCGATGTGGATGGGACCTTGCTTGACGGCGCTCATCGATTAAGAACCGAGGTCAAGGAAGCGATCAATCGATTGGCTGCTTCCGGATGCCGAGTAGTCTTGGCCACCGCGCGCGGCCCTCAAGCCGTTGTCGAAATTGTCCGACAATTCGATTTCGCTCCCTCGTTGATTTGCTTCTCCGGCGGATGGATCGGCGAACTGGACTCAACGTTGATGGAGGCAGCGAATGTCCGGTTCGATCGACGGCTGGCAGCGGACTTCGCGGGTTCCATCTTGAACGAGGCGATCAATCAAGGGGTGGAACCCAATGTTTTCACTCCTGACAGCTGGCGGGTGAGAAAATTAACCGACGAAATCGCAGAAGAAATCAGAATCGTCAATCTGCAGCCCTCGGTTTCGGACGAGCTCCTGGCCGGCGATATTGAACCCAGCAAAATAATGCTGATCAGTCGACTGGACAAAGCGGACATCGCATTGCCGTCTATCGAGAGAGCGATCCAGTCTCTGAGTACCGTCGCGTTTTCGACCATTACCTATTCGAAACGGAACTATCTTGAGATCTTGCCAGGCGGAGTGAATAAGGCAAAGGCTGTCGCCGCTTTCTCGCAATCTCTCGGTGTCGATTTATCAGAGGTAGCCGCCATCGGAGACGGTCTGAATGATTTGGAGATGTTGAGTGAAGCCGGGTTCGCTATTGCCATGGGAAACGCTTCGGACCGGCTCAAAGCAGTCGCTGATTTGGTCGTTCGTTCAAACGACGAGGCTGGTGTTGCTCAGGCGGTGGAGGAGATCCTGACTCTCAACGGAGACGTTTGAGTTCCGGTGCAAATGGGCTGATGCATCAGTTCCATGGAATCAGGGAGAACCGTATTAATTATTCCGGGGCTTGGAGATTCGGGCCCACAACATTGGCAATCACTGTGGGAAGCTAGTCACCCTGAATACCAACGGGTCCGCCAATCCGATTGGGAATGTCCCCGCTGCGCAGATTGGGTTGAGAATCTTGATGCCGCGATTTCAGCGGCGGACCAGCCAATCGCGTTGGTGGCTCACAGTATGGGCTGTATCGCGGTCGTTCATTGGGCAGCAACCACGGGTAACCCTGATAAACGCGTGGCCTCAGCCTTATTGGTCTCTCCCCCCGATGTCGAAGCCGAAACCATCCCGACCGGTCCCACCGGATTTGCCCCCTGTCCACTCATCCCGTTGCCCTTCAAATCGATAGTGGTTGCCAGCACCGACGACCCCTTTGCCACACTCGAACGAGCAAAAACATTTGCCGCGGCTTGGGCTAGCGAGTTCGTCATCTTCGAGTCAGCCGGCCACATAAATGCAGCCTCCGGCCACGGCCCTTGGCCCGAAGGGGAGCGGATCCTCGATCGGTTGATGCAGTGACGGATCGGGACGCGACCCGCAGATCGAGGAAATTACGCACTAAACAGTAAGCGATAAGCAGTAGGTCAGTAGTCAGTTTCGATTGGGCAAGCCTTTATTCGCGTTCATTTCGTGTCCGTTCGCGGTTGGTTTTATCTGCGTCAATCTGCGTCCATCCGCCTTCGCTACGCTTCGGCGCGACAGGTCTGCGGTTGAGTTTTAGATTTGTGTCCATTAGTGATCAAAAAAGGGTTGCAAAGTCTACTTAATCGGTAAGGATACTAATCTAGGTTGCTTTGAAGTTGGCCCGACGCTGCAAACCTCCGGAGGCAATACCGATGAACCTGTTATCTCTTATAGCCCGCTCGGAGCACGGAAACGAGAGTCGTGAAATTGCGCCGCATCAATTGGCGCGTATGAAGCCTCATCCGTTGATCATCGATGCCCGCGAGGAACGCGAATTTCTGCTTGGGCATATTGAAGGGGCGATCCATCTCAGCCGGAAGAGCTTAGAAAGCAAGGTACCCGAGATCGCTCCACAGCTCGATACCCCAATTGTGATTTATTGCGCAGTCGGGACTTCCTGCGCTTCGGCCGTCGAAGCGCTACGCCGGCTAGGTTACGAGAAGGTTTTCTCGCTTAAGGGCGGCCTTCAGAACTGGCTAGAAGCGGGGGGGCTAGTCGAGTCTTCACCATTGCGAGAGAAACTTCCCAGGTCTTTCTCGAGGGCATAGGATTCGCCGATGTACACAGTCGATTAGGCTCGAGAAGTTCTGCGTGTTTTGCTTTGTTGGCTATTTCTTTCAGTACGAGCCCGGCTTCGATTCGATCGCAACCTTTGTTCCACGCAAATTCTTCGGCTTCGGTCACCAAACGTCGACCGAGTCGAGAAAGCTCCGTAGGAGCAACATCTTTTATAGCCCCGCACCGGAAAATTGTGCGACGAGCTCCGTTAGGAGCGGCATCTGGGCTCGGTAGTGGCGCAAACATGGGTGCCCGAATACGCCGCTCCTAGCGGAGCTCGGGCGCGGGTTCGAACGCATCACTACAAATATGTTGCTCCAAGTACGGAGCTCGAATCACGGTTTGTGACGAAATGTTTAAGATCAGCTATTTGACAGTTTAACAGCGGATGCTGTATTAACGACAATTGATGTTTTTCTCGATCGAGCGGCGGACTTTCGCTCCGATGGAAGTCGAAGCCATTGGTTCGTGATGCTGTTTGTTGCCACTCGTTTTCGACGAAAGGCCTAAAAACCACCCGCAAAAGGAAAACCTATGACAACCGCAAAAGATCTGACAAAAGAAGCACCTCGCAGCCCGCGCACCCGGCTTGGTGGTTACGCATTAATGGCTCGCATGATCGACAAGGGCCGCGCCGCGTTGAATGGAACGGCAGGCGAATACCACTACGCGTGTCCTTTGGATCAGATGCTTTTCACCTACAAAGGTGTTCAGGCTGATGATGTTAAGGCGCTGCTTGCCTCCGGAGCCAGCGATGAACAAGTGCTCGCCTGGTTTGATGAAAAAGGCGCCCAAAAGACCGCCGACGAAACTAAAACCTGGTCCGCCGGGGTTGAATCCTACAGTCCGCATAGTGACCCAGAGAAAAGAGAATGGTTCGATGGTGAATGCGCTGCTCTCGGACTTGATTCCGCGAAGAGCAGTCTCTTCGATTTCCTCGAGACTGACGACCGGGTCAGCTTTAAAAAGTAAACACCAGGAGCTAGGAGCTAGGAGAGCGTGTGCCACTGCTTCGTAATCGTCCTCGTCCTCGATGGAGACGTTTCAGGCCCCTGATCGGATTGTGTGTCCCAATTGCTTTACCGAGGAAACGCGCTCCTCAGCAATACACGCTCTCATTGGCGAACAAACTACAGACCCAAAGTCGAGGACGATTACGATGCCAAGTGGTGCACTCCCTCCTAGCTCCTAGATTCTAGCTCCTGCTTCATTGGACGCCGTCAGTTCAGTCGAACGCCGCCGTCGATGATCAACTCCGTGCCGGTGATGTTGCTCGAATCCTCCGACAGCAGGAATCTGGCTGCCCGGGCCACTTCGTCGGATGTGCCCCACCTTTTCAAGAGCGACTTTGCCACAATCGTTTCTTCAAACCCCTTTAGCTGGTCAGCAGGAAGGCCCATTTTCTTTATTATCGGTGTGTCGATCGGCCCGGGGCTTAACACATTCACCCGTATACCGCGCGGGGCTAACTCGACGGCCAGGGTCTTACCGAGGGAGATTACCGCAGCCTTGCTTGCCGAGTAGATCGACGAGCCGGCGTAAGCGATAGAACCAGCGATGGAAGACGTGAATACGACCGAACTCGGATTGCCCAATAGCGGTAGCAGCGATTGAAGCTGGAAATAGAGACCTCGTACGTTCACGTTGAACATGTCGTCGTAGTTCTTAGGCGTTGCTGCCTCAATTGGTTGGAATGTCCCGACGCCCGCATTCAAGAAAGCTCCGTCGAGATGATCCGCGAATGTTTTGACTTCGTTACCCAGCGCCTGGGCGGCAGCCAGATCACCGGAATCCGAGCGCAGGAAGGCCGCATCGCTGAGAATTTTTTTAGCGGAAGCAAGCGTTTCGGGATTGCGTCCGGTGACGATGACCTTCGCGCCCTGGGCGCGTAAGTGTTGGGCGGTGGCCAGGCCGATCCCGGTAGTGCCGCCAGTGATGAGAAAGGTTTTGGTATTCATGCTTTTCTATAGGCTCCATCGCAGCAACGGAGGGGTTGCGGATAGTGCTAATTAGAGATTACGGTGATGCGCAATTCGCATCACTCTTTCCGCCGTGATCGAAAAACTCCGACTATTCCTGGTCATCATTGAAGAAGGAAGCCTCCGCCGCGCGGCCGAGCGTTTGCACATTTCCCAGTCGGCGATCACTCGCCAGATACAACTGTTAGAACACGATTTGGGAGGACAAATTCTTGAGCGCACTTCCTCCGGGGTTCGTCCGACGATCGGAGGACAGGCTCTGGCGCGGAAAGCCCGAGGGTTGTTGGTCGATTACGATTCGGTGATGGCCGAGATTCGGCACCTGATTCGCGGGGAAAGCGACCGCTTGCGTATCGGCTACCTGGCTTCCGCGATGCAGGAGTATTTTGGCCCCGCTCTGGCTGAGCTGCGCCGCGCGTATCCGAAGCTTAAGGTCAAATTACTCGATCAAACGCCTGGCGAAATAATAACGGCACTACGCGGCGGCGAAATTGATCTGGCCTTAACAGTTGGTGACACGCGTCTCCTTTCGCGCGATTTTTATACCCAGAACTTAGCGAGTGTACCGAGTTTGGTTACGCTCCCTCTTGAGCATCCGCTGGCTTCTGAAAAGCAAATTTCAATTTCCAAGTTAAAAACAGAATCCTTCGTTCAGGTACCGGAGAGTGTCGAGCCGGGATATAACCAAAGAATCGCCCGGTTCTGCCTGCGATTTGGCAAATTTCGTCCCCGC